>JAUNHN010000137.1 GCA_030523915.1 Capnocytophaga sp.
ATCAACTTCAAAAAATAAACCACGAATGGCACACACGAGGCTGAAAAGCCGAGCTGTACGAAGTAAAATTCACACGAATTTTTCTTGTTTATAATGTTAAAATTTAGGCTTATTTTACTGCTTTTTCCAATAAATTAGCCATTGTTTCGTCTATTTTTTGGGAGATTTCCAGCGATTTTTTGAGCTTGTACCGCCGAGCCAAAGGATTTATTTTTTCGTATCTTACAAATACCTTTTTATCTTTTTCAAAAATTAAAATTTTCAAAGGCAAATGTAGGGCAATTTCTTGATTTTCAGCCATTAATAGCGTTCCTACTTTCGGATTTCCGACTACCAAAACTTGGGTCTGAGGCAACTCCATTGCTACATTTTGGGCTTCGGCTGTGTGGTCTATTTCGGCGAAAATTTTTATGCCTTTTTCGGTTAGGTCGTTTTTTATCTTAGTCGTTGTCTCGGCAAAATCATACGAACTAACTACTGTAAAATATTGTTTATCAACCTTTTGTGCGGATAAAATTCCCACAAAACACAGCAATACAAGCGAAAACCATTTTTTCATTTCTCAATTATTTAACCGTTAGAATCGGACAAATGTAACACATTTTCCGAATATCACAAACTCTTCTCTACCAACATTTTAACTGCCAAAATGTGTTTGCAAAGTCCGCGTTGCGTTTTATGACTCGTAAACCAATTGCAAGTACATTGATAATCAGAGTTATAGCCCACCACCAGATGCTTAACTTCGGCAGAACCTTTCACTTCGGCACGAACCGAATTTGGCGTTTGTTCCAAGATATGTACCTCGTTGTTATCGGTGAGTTTTCGGGCGTTTTGCAAACGCGGATTCAGTCGTAAAAGGCGTTCAGGTTTAAACGGCAATCTTCGGTAAAAGTAATTGTTTTCCAATAAGTTATATCCCAAAAGTCCGATAGACGAGAGCGAATTTTGAAACGTTTGCATCGTCTGAAAATGAATGTCATTTTCAATAGAAACCATCGTTGGCTGAAAAACCTCGTTCGCCTTGAAAAAATTGTTAATTCCCAACAGATATTCCATCGGAACTTCCTGAATCAGATGTTCCAAATGCAAACCCTCGCCCGAAAATCCGCGAAAAACGCTTTCCGAAAGCAAAAAAATCATTTCTATATCTTTGAAATTCAGCACAATGGCTGTACTTTGTTCGTTTTCGTTTCGGTAGAAATAAAGACTTTCGCACAGCAGCAGCAAATTTTGCAACAAATTCAATCGGTGAACGCCTCCAATACGCATAGAATCAGCGGTTTGCGTAGGCGAAAAACTATATCCGATGCCTTTTTTCGTCAGGAAATAATCTTGCTTTACAGCCGTTCGCGGTAGGGTGCGGAAAAGCTGTATGGCTTCGGTTTTGGAAAGTTTGTAAGCCAAATCCATTTGCGAAAGGTAAATTTGGACATTGCCCAAACCCTTAATCCAGCGGTCGGGCAAGGAAACTTTTTTCTCGGCAACTTGCTGTTTTTCAGTAATTATTTTGGTTTCCTTCGCTCCTATTCCCACCAAAAGTCGCTCGTTTGCCCCCACCGAATTTAAGGCACGGACACTCACATCGTTCAGGTCGATATTGGTGCAACCGCTTTGTAGAAATTCGCCATCGAGGGCTTCTTTTTTAAGATTTACCCGAGCATAAACGCTGTTGCAAGAGGAAAAGGCTTCAAAGATAAGTTGCTGATTTCCAACGGAAATGATAGGGTCGCGGAGAAACGCACGAGCCTCTGGCGTAATGGCGAAATGCGAACGCACCGTTTTTGCCAAAACCGACAAGCACTTGGCAGCGACAAAACTTTGCTTTAAATCGCCCCAAAAGAAACACGGAACTGACTGGTCTTCAACGATTTCCGAACAATGCGAAAACACAAACGACTTCTCGTTTTTTCCCTCCGCAATCACCGACGAAAACGGATATTGATATTCAAAATCGGTCATAAATACGATTGTTATTGCCTTGGCAAAGATAGTAAAATAATTTGTATTGGGATAGCGTACGATTTCTGTAAAGAGAAAGGATAGCTGTATTTTTGATGAGAAAAAACGGGCAAATTGATAGAAATTTGTATAGGAAATTTCACTTCAAAAGAAGACTTTTATTTGTAAAATTCCCTACTTTTACCCCAAAATCAATATTCAAAAAATTTTTATCTTTGTATCTAAAAAATGTATCTTTTTTCCTTTTTTGGAGTCTTCTATATGAATTTTAAAATACAGAAGCTATGCAAAAGAAATGTAATTGTAAAGAATGCGAATGCACAAAATGTAATTGTGTAAATTGTGCAGATTCCAACTGCCCTTGTGAAAAATGCCAGTGCAGTAAATGCGATTGTTAATCTAAATAAAGGGCTGATTTATAGCCCTTTGTTTGTAAATTTTAAGAAAAGTATGACTGAAAAAATATGGCAAGACTTTGCCGAGCCTATTTATTTTTTTATCTTAAAAAGGGTAAAAAACAAGGAACTTAGTAATGATATTTTGCAGGAAGTTTTTATAAAAATTCATAAAAATATTCATCAGTTAAAAGATGAATCAAAACTAAAATCTTGGATATTTCAAATCACTAGAAATGAGATAGTTAATTTCTTTGAAAAGGAAAACAAATATACCACCCTCCCCGAAAAAATTCAAGAAGAAAATGACAGCATTCCACTCAATAACTGCTGTTTTGATAAGTTCATCAATGACCTACCAGAACTTTATAAAATTCCTATTGAAATGATTTATATAGAGGGAAAGAAACAAAATCAAGTGGCTAATGAACTGAAAATCACTCTTTCAAATGTAAAAATAAGGCTAAAACGAGCAAAAGAAATCTTAAAAGGAAAGTTAAAAGACTGCTGTGAATACCAAGTGGATAAAAACGGATTTTTAGTTGGCGAAGCGGATTGTAGCACTTGTGATTCTTAGGTTAATCGCCCTATTTTACTAAAAAATTCCCTACCTTTACCCCAAAATCAATATTCAAAAATATGGCAAAAAAAAGAACCACGCTCCCTGCTGATTTCTCAGAAATTTTGGAGCGAAATGACATCAATGAGCTAAAAGCTCTGTATGAAAAGTTCGACATAAACGCCTATCACAAAGAGTATTACAAAACTCCTGCCCTGTCTTCGTTTGGGATTTCGGCGGCGTTTGTGGCGTGGCTCGTCTCAAATGGGGCGAACATAGAAAGCACGGATACCAAAGGCGTTACGCCCCTGCTGTTTCATTGTGGCACGATAAATAGCGACATCGTGCAGACGCTCATCTCACTCGGTGCGAACATTCACGCGGTGGATAACAAAGGTAATGGCGTACTTCACGCCGCTCGTCATCGCCTTAAAACCGTGCAGATTTTGCTGGAAAATGGGGCAAATCCGCTCCTAAAAAACACCGCTGGGCAAACGCCCTTAGAAATGCTCTTGCTCTATTGCGAAAACGCCAACATCACCGATACCGCAAAGGTTGCCGAACTCTATCTATCCAAAGGCGTAAAGGCGAATGCGTTTGCCAAAAAACAAGTGCAGAAAATCGGCGAAAACTTTGAATTTCACCGCCAAAATTTCAACCCAGATTTTCTGGAAGAGACCGATGAAGCTTTGGCCAAACTCTACCAACTTTTTAAGGTTACGCCTGTGGAAAAACGCCAAATGCAGTCGCTTTCAGAACCTATCGTGGTGGCAGAAACGAGCTGGGAAAAGCAGTTTGAAATCCTGTGGCAAAAGCTCGTCCCCAGTAGTGGCAACGCCAACACCGTGCAGGGCGAAGTGATTCGCATTTGTGGCAAGGTTAAGCGTGAAATTTTGGACAACGGAGCGGTGAATTGGAGCAAAAATTACAAGAAACTGCCCCAAGCTCTGCCGACTTATTTCGCTATGGGTGAGAGAATTACAGAACACGATGAAATGTGCCAAATCGCCAAGTCCATCAGTGCCAATTCTGATGAAACCGAGCTGTATCGCCTTGCCGAATTGTGCGTAAAATGGGTGCTGAACAACCCCAATCCCATTGCCCTAACCCAGACACAAAGTGTCTTTTGATAATTAAAATATGCGTTCTTGTATGTGCAAATCACATTTGCCCAAAATATTAGGGCTTATGTAATAAGCCCCTACGGATTGTGTTTGAAAAACCAAATCTTTCAATATTTTTGTAATTTTGAACACAAAATGTCTTTTAACAATTTAAGGAAAAACTATGAGTGTAGAAAAAAGACTTCAATTTGAAGAAATAGAGCAAAAAGCCCTAGATTTCAATCGCAAGGGCGATAATGAAAATGCCATTTTTTGGTATGAAAAAGGGGCGGAATTGGCGTTGGCATTGCATACTTTCGCCAATGATTTATCGCCCTACCAAGGCATTGAAGGGCATTACAAAAACGACCCAAATTTTGACCAAGCCTATTGGGATTTAAGTTCGCAAATTCATTTTTTTTCCCAATATGCAGGTTGTCTTTGCGTGTTAAATCATTTAGATAAAGCACACGAAATCGCCCAAATCGCCCAATCTTTTTTGGACAAAACCGACTTTTTGCGTCCGTTCCGAAAAGATTTATACACACTTGGCAGCGTTTATTTTCAGCGACAAGAATTTCAAAAAGCCGCTCAATATTATGCCCAAACGCTCACTAAATACGAATTAGACCTTGGCAATAGCGACGGACAAGCGATTGGCTTTGCCTTTGTTCGTAAGGGATTGTGTCATTGGCATTTAGGCGAAAGAGAACTTGCCAAAGCCACTTTTACCGAAGGCGAAAAGGCAGTGAAATTAACCGCTGTGGGTAAGAATTTTTTTATTTATTATTTTTTGTATCAAATTTCCATTTCGGACAACGATGAAAAACAAGCCAATAAATACAAAAAAATGTATCTAAATCGTCTTAAAAAGGAAGACTTAGGCTCACTCAACGAACAATTTGACGATAATTTTATCGCCCAATCCGACAGAGAAAAAATTATGACACACCGAACGCAAAGTGTTTCTTAATATTAAAAATATGCGTTCTTGTAGGGGCAAATCACATTTGCCCAAAATAATTAATAAGCCCCTACAGATTGCGTTTAAAAATCCGTGTCTTTCAATATTTTTTGTAATTTTGTAAAATAATTGCCTGTCGGTGCTACCGACTTTGTAAAATTAAACATCCGTAAAAGCCCCTTTCCTTGGGAGAGGGGTTGGGGAGAGGAACTAAAATTATGGGAACATACATTAACACCGATGATTATTGGGAAATTGACTTCAATGACAATTTTGAAGAACAATTAAAACGAGCTTTGGCAAATGCACAGAGCTTAGAAAGAGTGCAAATTTATGGCTACAATTTAAAGAAAAGCCAAGAAAAACAGCTAAAAGAATACATTCGCCAAGTCTATAACGAGCTGATTTTAAAGTATAAAGCCATTGAACTGCGTTTTTATGCTTTTGAAAATAAGCCTTTTGATATGGATTGGATTGCCGATTTGAGCGAGATTGAAAACTTGCAAATTGAGTCTTGGGGCGAGATTTTACACATTGAAAAATTGGCAAATTTTCCCAATTTACAAAAATTGCATTTGGATTTTGGCTTAAAAATGAAAGGCGATTTGGAATTTTTAAAGCTCGTTAATCCGCATTTACAGACGCTGTATATCCGTGCCGCCGAGAAAAAAGCGAAAGTGGATTTGATGCCCATTACCCATTTTAAATCTCTTAAAGGCTTGTGGGTGATGTACTTTGAAAAGAATTTGGACAATGTCCTTACTGAACTTACTGAATTACAATGGCTTAGATTGCGTAGTATTTCTGGTTATAAAGACTTGGCGTTTATTGGTCATTTGCAGGATTTGAGCTATTTGGGTGTGGAATTTTGCGGATTTGAAGACCTTTCGGCGGTGGCAAGTTTAAAAAATTTAACGGCTATCAATTTATTTCGCTTATTAAAGGTTGATACTCTGGACTTTATGAGTGAATTACACAAATTAACAAATATAACCATTGAT
>JAUNHN010000138.1 GCA_030523915.1 Capnocytophaga sp.
GACCGTACCTATGTAACTGTATTTGTGGATGGAGAGCATCAAAATGAAGCTCTCAGACGGAGTAACCAGACAGAAGTACTTTTTTCAGCCCATACGAGTAATTCATATAATTGGAAATCAGATTTTAAAGGAAAAGATTTTGAAGTAAATTATAAAAATTTTATCCGTGGGGTAGAAGAAGGGTTTGTATCTGATCCAAATGGGGAAATGTATTTGAAGTTAGTAGAGTCAAGTACAGGCAGTAGGCACGAGCATTATCTAAAAAATGGAGAGGTAACAACGATACACAACGTGCTATTTGCACTGAATAAACCTACGGCAGGAGCTATTAACCTGACAATAAGCGATGAAGGTAATTTTATCCGTTCGCCTTTTGAGGGAAGTTATATGACGATGGCGACTCAGCAGCACACACCAGTACTTAAAGATAGTATTCAGCCTTTTCAGTTGAGGTCATTATACACTTTAGGGGAAATGCAATTTGTTATTCCTGAACCGATGGTAAAAGGGCGTGAAGGAATCCGTCGATTACCTGAAAAAGATATTACCAAAGAAAGTGCAAATGCCGTTGTTTTTGAAGTAAAATCAGGAGGACAAACGAAAGAAGTTACAGTAATAGGCAGTAAGGGAACGATAAGTTTGCCTGTAAGTACGAATGTAAATGGATTGGACTTTCATATAAGCTATGGTTCTCGTAGAGTGCCTGTTCCCTTTGCTATAACTTTGAAAGATTTTATTGCAGATAAATACCCTGGAACGGAAAATAGCTACGCAGCTTTCAAGAGTAAAGTAACTGTAACTGCCAAAAATGAAAAATTTGATTATGAAATTTTTATGAATAACATATTGAATTACAAAGGATACCGATTGTTTCAGGCTCAATTTCATCCTGATGAAAAAGGCACGGTACTTTCCGTAAATCACGATTATTGGGGAACATTGGTTACTTATGTAGGATATTTTTTACTTTATGCAGGACTTATAGCGTTTATGTTTGTAGGTAAATCACGATTTGTGAACTTAACAAAACAGTTAAAAAACATACAAGCTAAACGAATGAGTTTATTTGTTTTATTCTTTGCTTTGGGAGGAATGTCTATGTTTGCACAGCATTCGGTAAAACCTACGGAAACGCAGATAGATTCCATTCTGAAATCAACTACGGTAAGTAAGGAACATGCAGAGAAATTCGGTGAATTAGTAATCCAAGATGCAGGACGTATGAAGCCTATTCACACGTTTGCTTCTGAATTACTCCGCAAAATGAGTAAACACGATACGTTTAAGGATATGGATGCAAACCAAGTGTTAATCTCAATGATGCTAAATCCGTCGGCGTGGTATTATGTTGATTTTATGTTTGTTAAAAAACAAAACGATAGTTTGCATTCTATTTTAGGAGTAGAAAAAGGTAAGAAATATGTGAGTGCAGTTAATTTTTTTGATGAGAAAATGAATTACAAACTCACTCCTTATTTACAAGAAGCCTATTCGACCAATACTCCCAATCAATTTCAAAAAGATTTTAAGGAGGCTGACCAGCGTATAGGATTGCTTAACAGGGCTTTATCGGGTGAAATATTGCAAATATTTCCTCTTTTAGATGATGAAAATAACAAATGGGTTTCTACGCTTGAATTTCGTGAAAATCCAACTGTGGTCAAAGATTCGCTCTATGCCAATTTCATAAATGGCTCTGTACCAATATATTTGAATATGCTTCGAGAAGCTATCCAAACAGGTGATTATACAAATCCTGACAAATTATTGGAAGCCTTCAAAAAAAATCAGCAAAATCATGGAGCAAAAGTGCTACCCTCGGATAGCAAAATAAAAGCTGAAATAATATACAACAAAATCCATATTTTCAACCGATTATTCCAATGGTATTTGTTTGCGGGAGTATTAATGTTTGTGTTTTTAATTTTAGATATTTTTGCAAAGCATCGAGTATTTAGAATATTTGCCAATATTTGTAAATATATCATTTTTGTATTCTTTATACTTCATACATTGGGACTTATCAGCAGGTGGTACATTTCAGGACACGCACCTTGGAGTGATGCTTATGAAAGTATGATATATGTAGCTTGGGCTACAATGGGAATCGGGTTATTGTTCGCAAAACGCTCTCCGCTTTCGTTAGCCTCTACGGCATTTGTTACTTCGATGATTCTGATGATTGCACATTGGAATTGGATGGATCCTTCTATCGGAACGTTACAACCTGTACTGAATAGCTATTGGCTGATGATTCACGTAGCGGTAATTGTGGGAAGTTATGGACCATTTGCTTTGGGAGCGATATTGGGAATTGTATGTATGTTTTTGATGATTTTTACTACTCAAAAGAATAAAGAAAAATTATCATTAGCGATTCAAGAACTTGTGATTGTTAATGAGTTGGCTTTAACGGTAGGTTTAGTAATGCTTACCATTGGTAATTTTTTGGGCGGAATGTGGGCAAATGAAAGCTGGGGACGTTATTGGGGCTGGGACCCGAAAGAAACGTGGGCATTAGTTAGTATTATGGTTTATGCTTTTGTTATTCACATGCGATTGGTTCCAGGGCTTAGAGGTCGTTGGGGATTTAGTTTTGCAAGTACGGTAGCGTTCTTTAGTATTATGATGACCTATTTCGGGGTGAATTTTTATCTTTCAGGATTACATAGCTATGCCAGTGGAGATAAAATCATAACTCCTTCATTTGTATACTATTCCGTAGCTTTTGTGCTTATTTTGGGAACAATTTCTTTCTGGAAATACGCTATTTATTACAGAAAAAAATAACTTTATTAAGAAAAAGGTTTTGATAATTTGAAATAGTTTCATCATTTATTCGGCTGTATAAAGTTGACTAATTTGGAATTATTTCAAATTTTCTTTTTGTGATTTTGGTATTATCTTTTATATTTGTGAAATTTCAATAAAATGTTAAATAAATTATTTCAAATGAGAAAAATAGCATTATTTTTTGCTGTAAGCTCGTTCTTTTGGGTATCAGCACAAGACAATTTAATTAAGGCAGTAGCTGGAAATCAGAGTGAAAACGCAGGATTTAAGTTTACACCACTGATTAATTTGGAACGAATGGAAGTAAAAGACCAGGGCAGTAGCGGAACGTGTTGGAGCTATGCAGGAGCCTCCTTTTTGGAAAGTGAAATGAGCCGTATGGGTAAAAAATCGGTGGATTTGGCTGAAATTTATACAGCGAGAAATACGTACATCGAAAAAGCAAAACAATACGTTCGTTTTCACGGAAATTTGGATTACGGCGAGGGTGGTGAATTGCACGATGTGATTAATATGTACGCTAAGTATGGTGCTGTGCCTCAGTATATTTACTCAGGATTGAACTATGGAACTTCACGCAATGATTTTTCAGAAATGCACGCCGTGCTTAAAGGTTTTTTGCAAGGGCTTGTAAAGCGTGATGACATCAAAAAATTAACTCCAAATTGGGAAAAAGCCTTCACAGCAGCCATCGATGCGTATTTAGGGCAAATTCCTGAAACTTTTTTGCACGCGGGCAAAAAATATACGCCACAGACATTTGCCAAAGAAGTGGTAGGGATTAATCCTGAACATTATGTAGAAATGATTTCTTATGAAGACCAGCCTAAGTACAAAAACGTACTAATGGCGGTGCCTGATAATTGGAGCTTTGACCAAGCGTATAACGTACAAATGACTGATTTTGTTAAAGTTATAGATAATGCCTTAAAAAAAGGATTTACCGTAGCGTGGGCTTCTGACGTAAGCGAACGTTATTTTAGTTGGAAAAACGGTGTAGCATTCGTTCCTGAAAAAGAATGGACAGAGATGACTGCCGATGAACAAAAAAACTTGTTTAATAATCCTCCAACAACAGAAAGAACCATCACTGCCGAAATGCGTCAAAAAGCATTTGATAACTACGAAACTACCGATGACCACGCAATGCACATCGTAGGACTTGCCAAAGACCAAAACGGACGCGAGTACTACATCGTGAAAAATTCGTGGGGTGTAAGTAACGACCAGCAAGGATATTTGTACGTTACCAAAGCCTTTGTAACTTACAAAACCACCGCCATTATGCTACACAAAGATGGTGTTCCTACGGATATTTTGAAGAATTGGAAAAAATAATTAGTTGGCATATAAGGAGTTGTTCAAACACAGCTCCTTATTTTTTATAGAATTTCTTTTCCCGTAATAAATTAATACTATCTTCCGACAGGCGAAATTTCCAAATAGCCAATCCGCTGAAAATAAGTATAATAATAGATTTTAAAGCGATATTCCAATACGGTAAAAACGGGAAATCCCAAAAGTAGAAAAGTAGTGTTATTATGACACCAAATGCAGTTATTTTCCAAGTTTCTTTATAAAAAGGTGATAGATTAAATTTCGTATAAACAAATCCGAGTTTTAAAGCGTTATATGAGAAAAAAGCACATAAAGTAGCCAATCCAGCACCATTAATTCCGTATAATGGAATGAGCCATACGTTTAGTGCTATGGTACACAAAATCAGGAAAATACCAAGATAAAGTACCGTTCTGTAATATTTGGAATTAAATAAAATGGCATTATTAATTCCTACCAGAGCATCAGAGAGTTTGACCAATGAAATAAGTATCAAAACCCCAATCCCTAAACCGTAATCTTTGTCTGGCAATAACTCATAAAATTGTTTGATATTGGTAATAATTAAAATGAAAATAACCATACTCACCAAGTAAATATTTATCGTACTTTTTTTGTAAAGCTCACTGAGATTATCCATTTCGTTGTGATTGATGTATTTGGAAGTTATTGGGCTAACTATCTGGTACATAGCTCTATATGGAATTGCTATTACCGTAGCTGTGAATATCGCTACGTTGTAAATCGCTATTTCAGAAATAGGCAAATATTGGTTTATCATAAACTTGTCAATGTCCATCAGCAAACTTGCTACCGAGCCTGACAAAATGATAAACAAACTGTAATAAAAAATTTCGCGTTTATTTTTAGGAAATCCCCAACTGAAAGTAGGTAATTCTATAGAGAAAGCCGAAATAGCCATTAATAGCATACGAAGAGCATATACACCAAAAATACCATACATAAATTCTTGAAAATCAATAAAATTGTAATATATTCCTAATAAAAGTAAAGTAGTGCAAATACGCTGAAAAACTTCTTTCAAGAAATTCCCAAAGACCGTCTTAAACTGAACCCTCGCCCACGAATAGAAAATCTCGAAATACCCCATCACAATGGCAGTAATGAAAATTAAAAAAACATAATTCCCGACAATCTCATTTTCGCCCGATAACCATTGTACGATATGTTCGTATGCAAAAATTCCTACCAAACTTAGCGGAATAATCGCCAGTAGTGGTAAAATAAAAAGCATTGTATTGAACTTTGATAGCTCATCAGGGTCAGAATAGGAGGAATAATATCGAATGAAAGTATTGTGTACACCGAAAGCAATTAGCGGAGAAAGTATTGTAGCTGTGGAAGTTACGTAACTTACTAATCCATATTCTTCTTTGGAGAGAAAATAAACAAATAAAAATAAGGTGTTTATTGCTCCAAAAGCAAACCCCAAATAGGTGGTTAAAATATTTTTTACCGATTGCCGAAGTACAATTCCCATTTTGAATTAATTACATCGCAAAAATAATAAAAAAACAGTAGGTAACGTAGAGGTAAACTAAAAAAGACTACCTTTTTTGGGTAGTCTTTATACTTTATATTGTTTTTACAAACTAAAATCTGTATGTTAAACCAAAAGTTGCAGTAGTAAAGAAGTTACTGAACTCGTTGATATTAACCCCAAAAGTGTTTGTAGCAGTTCCTCCTTTTGGCTTTGAAGTTTCAAATCCAATCAAATTAGTTAAGCTAAAATTAATAGCTAAATTTTCTGTTAGGAAGTAGT
>JAUNHN010000139.1 GCA_030523915.1 Capnocytophaga sp.
TTTTACGATTTGTTGGGCATACATTCCCACAGAAACGAAAAGAAACAAAAGCAAAGTACATACATTTGATACTTTCATAAACAATTTATTAACAATTAAACAATAATATTATAACAATTCTACTTCTCGGTTGTAAAACTACGAATTTTTTCGTTACGAAATATTTCTTCACGAAAGAAACCGAAACGAAAACGATAGAGTGTGGATAACTTTTCTTTTTTCTCGTATTATTAAGAATTTTTCTAATGTAGTTTATGTTCCTAATTCACATTTAACAAGCTGTAATTAAATTAAAAATTCTATCTTTGTGGCTTTAAATTTCACCTCAAAAGAAAAACACTATGCAGAAATACGTTTTTACAGCCTTATTATTAGGATTTTTCATTTTGGCAAATGCCCAAAAAAACACTTATTGGCAACAACAAGCTGATTATGAAATGAATATCGAAGTTGATGTGAAAAATTTTCAATACAAAGGAAAGCAAAAACTTACGTATTTTAACAATTCGCCCGACACACTCAATGTCGTTTTTTATCATCTTTATCTGAATGCCTTTCAGCCTAATAGCGAAATGGACGCTCACTTACAGCAAATTGTAGACCCTGACCTGCGAATGGCAAAAAACATAGGAACAAGGGAAAAACCTATATACGAAAGTCGTATTGCAAAGCTAAAACCCAACGAAATAGGATATATTAATATAAAATCACTAACACAAGACGGCTTGGCAGTAGGACACGCCACCGAAGGAACTATCCTAAAAGTGAAACTTAACAAACCCATTTTACCTCATTCCAAAGCTATTTTCACGATGGAGTTTGATGCTCAAATCCCTGTGATGATTCGCCGTACAGGACGTAATAACCCTGATGGTGTAGCTCTTTCTATGGCACAATGGTATCCCAAAATAGCAGCCTATGATTATCGCGGGTGGCATCCTACGGAATACATTAGTAGAGAGTTCTATGGCGTGTGGGGAAATTTTGATGTGAAAATTACAATTGATAAAGATTATATACTGGGCGGAAGCGGAACGCTAATGAACGCTAATGAAATAGGCTTCGGGTATGAAGATAAAAATTTTAACGTCCCTAAAACAAAAGGAAAAACCAAAACGTGGCATTTCGTAGCTCCAAATGTTCACGATTTTACTTGGGCTGCCGACCCCGACTTCACACACAACAAAATAACGCTGGAAGACGGCAAAACGCTCCATTTTCTGTACAAAACACATACCGAAAATTGGAAAAAAATACAACCTGAACTTGTCAAAACCTTTGAATTTTTCAATGTTCTTATCGGGAAATATCCGTGGGAACGATATTCATTCATTCAAGGAGGTGATGGTGGAATGGAGTACGCAATGTGTACGCTTGTAGCTGGTGGAGCTAATTATAATTCACTTTTAGGCACATCTATTCACGAATTGGCACATGCTTGGTTTCAGCATCTTATCAATACCGATGAAGGCTCATACGCATGGATGGACGAAGGTTTTACGTCTTTCATTGAGAGTTTGGCAATGAATACAGTTATTTATCCTGAGAAAAATAATAAAAATCCGTTTGAAGATTCATATAACCGATATTTTCAACTTGTGGAATTAGGATTAGAAGAGCCTGCCACCACGTATGCTGACAGATACGAAACCAATTTTGCCTATTCTGTAATGGCGTATAGCAAAGGAACATTATTCCTTACTCAGTTAGGGTACATCATTGGGGATTACAATGTTATAAAATCTTTGCAACAATTCTACAAAGAATATGCTTTCAAAACACCGTATCCAAATGATTTTATTCGCATTGCGGAAAAAATATCAGGAATGCAATTAGGTTGGTTTCTTAACGAATTTATAGAAACCACTCACACAGCAGATTACGCTATCGAAAAAGTAACTGCAAAAGGCAATAAAACCGAAATCATACTACGGCGTATCGGAAGGCTTCCTCTTCCTATAGACTTATTTTTGGAAGAGAAAAGTAAAAAAATACATTACTATTACATTCCATTACGTATGCAGTTTGGTAAAAAATCAAATCCGTACAAAAATTATGAACAATACACGCTACCTGCTTGGGGTTGGGGAAACGCTACCTACACCTTTGAAGTAGATTTACCACTAAATGAAATCAAATCGCTTATCATCGACCCAGATAATATTTCAGTAGATATCAATAAAGAAAACAATATTTTTATTAACAAATAACCATTGAAAGGCAAGAATTATTCTTTTCCGAAGTCGGAAAAATTATGTAAACTGAAACTCATTCAGGCTTTATTTTCAGAGGGAAAAAGTGTACAAAGTTTCCCTCTGAAAATGATTTTTTTGCCTATCAACACTCCTGAAGAAGCACAGTTTCAGCTACTTATCAGTGTACCTAAACGAGGTTTCAAAAAAGCCGTTCATCGCAATCGCATCAAGCGACTCATACGTGAAAGTTACCGTTTGCAGAAGCATTTCTTACAGCAAATCACTCCCGAAAAATATGCTTTGGCATTTATTTTTACAGGCAAAGAACTTCCTGACTATGACCTTATTTTTAAGAAAGTAATGCGGTGTTTTGAAAAGTTCTCCGAAATAAATAATACCACAGAGTGCAGTAATTAACTTTTACAGGAAACTAAAATACCTCTTCAAATCTGAACGTATCTTTCAGCCGTACACCGATTTCAGTACGTTGTACAGTACAAAGCTGGTTGTTAGCATCGTGTTCTAAAAACAGATAATACTCATTTTCAGCGGCTTGTCGTAAGAATTTATCTTTTTCATCAAGTGTGAGTAACGGACGTGTGTCATAACCCATTACATACGGCAACGGAATATGCCCTACCGTAGGCAACAAATCGGCTACGAAAACAATCGTTTTGCCTTTGTATTGAATGTGCGGAAGCATCTGTTTTTCGGTATGTCCGTCTACGAAAAGAATACCGAAACCTAATTCGGATTGTTCCAAAAATGTATTTTCCTTAGTATCAACAAATTGTAATTGCCCACTTTCCTGCATCGGTAAGATATTTTCTTTTAGGAAAGAAGCCTTTTCACGCGGATTGGGCTGGGTTGCCCATTGCCAATGCTTTTCGTTTGTCCAAAAACGAGCATTTTTGAAAGCAGGTTCATAGCCTGTACGGTCTTTATTCCATTGGATAGAACCTCCGCAGTGGTCAAAATGCAAATGCGTCATAAACACATCGGTAACATCATCGCGGTGAAAACCTGCTTTTTTCAACGAATCGTCTAAGTTCGTGTCTCCCCAAAGAGCATAATAGCCAAAGAACTTGTCCGACTGCTTATTGCCCATTCCTGTATCGATGAGAATCAGGCGATTACCATCTTCAATAAGCATACACCGAGCCGATAAATCAATCTGATTATTTGCATCTGCTGGATTGGTTTTTTGCCAAATCGACTTGGGAACAACGCCAAACATCGCCCCTCCGTCTAACTTAAAATTTACTGTTTCAATAGGATATATTTTCATTGTTTGATGATTATTTTTTTTCGATAAGAGAGGCTATAATTTTAGGGAAATGCTCGTACTCCAATTGATGTATTTTTTGTGCTAATGAATCGGCAGTATCCTCATTCGTTACCTTAGTTTTGGCTTGAAAAATGATAGCTCCTTCATCATAATTTTCATTCACATAATGAATACTTATACCACTTTCCGATTCTTTGTAGTCTATAACTGCCTGATGTACAAACTGTCCATACATTCCTTTACCTCCATATTTCGGGAGTAAAGACGGATGAATGTTTACTATTTTCTCAGGAAATTCTTGAATGATATTTTCAGGAAATTTCCAAAGAAATCCTGCTAAAACTATCAAATCAGGACTTTGTGCCTTGACAATATCCAGCACTACTTGTGAATGATAAAAAGCCCTTCGGTCAAATACTATCGAAGGAATTTGTAATCGTTTTGCTCTTTCCAAAACCCCTGCTTTCGGATTATTAGAAAGAATTAAACTTACGGCTACTTGCTTATTTTCTTTGAAATAAGTAGCTATTTGCTCGGCATTGCTTCCCGAACCTGAAGCGAAAATGATTATTTTTTTCATAAAAACCAACAAACACATTAAATTACAAATGTATAAAAAAGATATTAACAAAAAGCAAAATAGTTACTAAAATTCAGAAGATATTATCTATCTTTGCCGAGCGATAAAGCATTTCTTTTATGCCACGAATATATTACAGAAGCAAACAAATACACGGCGAACCTTTTGAAAACAAGAAGATTAGCAAAGAAGCCTTTGCAAAAATTATGATAAGCACATCGTTCATAGCCGAAGATGTGTTACATATTTTTGAATTACCTCAAAAAGTATCTTTTCTTCCTTGGGAAAAGAAGAAAAAAGGCTTCAAATATGCCGTAGTATGGAATAACGAAAAGATTCATAATACCGCAGAATATGGTGATTTCTATCTACCAAAAGCCATTGTTTTCTTTGATGTGAAGGACGCTTATTTTCCGTCAGAATATTTCTTTATTGTGAATATCAACAATCAATTGGAAATAAGCCATTGTCGTGCAGGAGCTGATACGGCTTGGTATCAACAGCCCGAATTACGCCGTGAAATTACAGACAACAACACCGTTAAGCGTCTGGAAACTTCCATTATAGAACTACAAGAAGAGTTGGGAATTCTCCGAAAAAAGTAAGATTATAAAATTAACTGAACAAATAATCAAGTAATTCAATCAAAACAATTTATTGCATAACATTTTGATTTTTAAATATTTTAAGGACGATAACGCCAAAGCATCGTGTATTGCCCTACCGCCATTTGATTAGCAGATTCTTTGGCTCGTGAGGCAATTTCTCCTTCAAATAGAGCATCTATCGTTTCGTGCCAAAGACTAACCCATTGATTAAAATGATTTTGTGTAATGCCATAATTCAAATTTTTATCCACTTCAAGATGTTTTACTGAAGGACTGCCTTTGAATTTTTGCACCCCAAAAAGAATTGTTTCCCAGAAATCAGTAAGTTTTTCTAAGTGAGCAGGCCATTCATCTTCAGCGATATGACTGTTAAAAATAGGTCCCAAAAGGTCGTGTTTACGAATTTTGGCATAAAAAGCATTTACCAGACGAGTAATATCGTCTCGTGATTCTATCTCTTTCATTTTATTTTACGAATTTTTTACTACTTCTTCCACTCGTGATACTAAATCGGCTTTGGAAAGTGTCAGTCGTATTACACTATTTTCTATAGCAATTAAATTATGAGGAATGTTGCCTTCTAAAGCAATAATACTTCCTTTTTGCATCGAAAAAACTTCATCTCGGACACCAAAATCAATTTTTCCTTCCAAAATTTGGACTACTATAGGAAATTTGGTTTGATGTTCTTTCATTATTTGTCCTTTGGACATTGCTATTCTGATTTCTTTAGAAAAATCAGACTCCAAAATTACTTGTGTAGTTATTTTTTCTTCCGAAAAAACTAAATTATCATTGAAAGATGCTAATTTCATCATAGTTTTTATTTAATTTATTATTTTGAATCAAAAATCTTTAACAGAAAGCAACCTATTGCATAACAAATAATATCTTCCCACGAAAAATAATTTCCCATGACAATATATCCAATGCTTCCCTTGGAAAATCCTAAAAATGTTGCTATTTTGAAAAATTGTAATATTTCTACCAAAACAGCAAAAAGAAACACACCAATAATGAGCCTATTTCTGTTCTTTATCTTGAAAAAAGTCAAAACAAAAGTATAAATCAGCATTACAGCCAAAATATCACCCACATAAGCCCTCAAAAAATGTATTTGTCTGAAAACCGTAGCAATAAGAACTTCTACTACAAACAAAAAAATAGTCTTCAAAAAATACTT
>JAUNHN010000140.1 GCA_030523915.1 Capnocytophaga sp.
ACAACATTTATGGCTTACCAATGGAAACTTAGCCGTATTACAACAATTTGCCCCTCAAATTACAAATTTGAAAATAGCAAAATCAGATAAATTTTAAGGTTAAAAATCTATCTGACCGAAATCATCTCCATCGGTTGATTGTTCTGCTTTTTTGCTACAATCGGTAAGGATTTCCATATTTTGCGGAGCAGGAAAAGCTGCTTTTGATACACTTAGTTCCTTATCTCCATAACATTTTTTCATATAATATCCCCAGATAGGTAATGCCATAGTAGCTCCTTGCCCATAAGCTGTTCCTTTAAAGTGAACAGCACGGTCTTCACCTCCTACCCAAACGCCTGTTACTAAGTTAGGTACCATTCCTATAAACCAACCGTCGCTGTTATTTTGGGTTGTACCAGTTTTACCAGCAATAGGGTTTGCAAAGGCATAAGGATAGCCTGTCATAACATTTTTGTATAGACTATTATAGGAGTCTGCACCTTTGGTTCTAAGTCTTGCCCCCGAGCCGTATTGTGTAACTCCTTCCATAAGGTTTACGACAGCACGTGCTACATCGGCACTCACTACATCATGTGTTTTTGGTGTATTTTCAAACAGTACAGTACCATTTTTATCTTCAATACGCGTAACGAGAGTAGGTTTTACATAAACACCCTCATTGGCAAATGTGCCATACGCTCCTACCATTTCAAGAACAGTAACGTCGGAAGTGCCTAACGCAATAGAAGGCATTTCAGGAATTTGAGCAGAAACTCCCAAATTACGAACCAAATTAATTACTGGTACAGGACCTACTTTGTCCATCAAATTGACTGTAATAGAGTTTACAGAATTTGCTAAGGCATATTTTAATGACATCATTTTGCCAGAAAAACTTCCGTTGGAGTTTTTAGGACACCAAGCGGTTACATTTTGATATTTACCTGCTTCGATACAAGTCTGTATATCAGGAAGTTCGAAACAAGGTGAATAGTGAAGTTGGTCAATAGCTGTAGCGTAAACAAACGGTTTAAAGGTAGACCCTGTCTGGCGGGCTCCTTGTACCACTTGGTCATATTGGAAATGTTTGTAATTGATACCTCCTACCCACGCTTTAATATGCCCTGTTTGTGGCTCCATTGACATCATTCCTGTACGTAAGAAGGCTTTGTAATAAAGGATAGAATCACGGGGAGTCATAATGGTATCTTTTTCGCCAGTCCACGAGAAAATACGCATTTCTGTTTTTTTGTCAAAAGAACTTCTTATTTCACTTTCTGAATGTCCTGAAGCCTTCATTTTACGCCAACGTTCAGAATTCTTCATAGCTTTTTCGATTAACGAAGTGTATTCATTTTTTGACACTTCAAGGAAAGGAAAAGTTTTATTTTTCTTCGGATTATTTTCATTGTCAAACACTTTTTGAAGGCGTTGCATATGCTCTTTTACCGCTATTTCGGCATAAGTTTGCATTTTCGAGTCAATAGTAGTGTATACTTTCATTCCGTCCAAATATAAATTGTGTTTGGAACCGTCAGGTTTTGGATTTTTATCAATCCATTCTTTCATATAAGAACGTAAATATTCGCGAAAATAAGTTGCAATTCCTTCGTTATGACTTTCAGGAGTAAAGTTGATTTTCAAAGGAATAGCTTGTAATGAGTCTTTAACTTTCTCTGTAATATAGTTATTTTTTGCCATTTGAGCCAATACCACATTACGGCGGTTAGTAACTCCTACAGGATTTCGGACAGGATTGTAAAGAGATGAGTTTTTAAACATTCCTACCAATACAGCACTTTCTTCGATTGATAAGTCGTGTGGTTCTTTATCAAAGAAAATACGGGAAGCAGAACGGATACCATCGGCGTTGTAGCCAAAGTCATAGATATTGAAGTACATTGTCAAAATTTCTTCCTTAGTGTATTGGGTTTCCAATCGAGCTGAAATGACCCATTCTTTGATTTTTTGGGTGTATCGTTCTAATCCACGAGCTTTAGTTCCGTGAAATAACTGTTTAGCAAGCTGTTGCGTAATGGTAGAAGCACCTCCTTTACTTCCTAAAAACACGATGGCACGCATTGTTCCACGAGCGTCAATGCCTGAGTGTTCATAAAAACGCTCATCTTCAGTAGCAATCAAAGCATCAACGAGGTGTTTTGGTAAGTCCTTGTATTTCACTGGGGTACGATTGTCATCAAGATAAAATTTTCCTAATGTTTTTCCGTCGGCACTAACTATTTCGGTAGCCAAATTGGTTTCAGGATTTTCAAGACGCTTAAAATCAGGCATTTCTCCTAAAAATCCCCATGAAGCAAATAGAAATAAAAGAAATACAAATGCGATTCCGCCTATAAATATTCGCCAAAACCATTTTATTATTGGGTTACTATGTTCTCTGAATATTTTCTTTGCCATAAATAAATATTTAAGTCTTTTTTATTTATTATTATTTGTTTGTTGAGCTTTTTCTATCTGTAAGCCAACTTCTGTGATACCGCTTAAACGCTCTATGCCTTCATTTTCTCCTATTTTTCGCATAGCTTGTTCTATCTTGATAGTATATTTTCCAGCTGTAGGAAAAGTGAAATTTTCTTTGTACCAAAGTTTATTTTCTTTTACTGCCGAATAGCCGTACCCGAGCCATTTCCCTTCGGGAGTAGCCATCTCGTACTCTAATGTATCTACAATTACTTTATTATCAGGTTGTTCTATTCGGGTGATAAGAAATAAGTTACTAAATTCATAGGCTTCATTATTTCGGATCATTATGAACATATTTCTTTTAGTAATAGTGTCAGTTTGTTCTATTTGGAAAATAATAGGCTGATTTTTGTCCCAACCATTGGGCAATGAAATATATTCACTGTACTGAGCGTCAGCCCCACAGCCCACTAAAAAAATACATATTGAAAATAGATTTAAGAATTTTTTTATTCTTCGTTTCATCACATTTTATGAGTATAATAACAATGCTTCAGGATTATGTTTCCTTATTGGGATTGTTGCGATTATGATTTGGTTTTCGTTTGAAATTAGTCTTTTTAGGCTCTTTCAAAGGTTTCAAATTCTGAATATTTTCCTTTTTTACATTTGGATTTGGATTCGGATTTGATTTTGATTCTTTGGGAGCTTTATTATGCTGATTTTCTTTTTGTTGATTTTTTGATGAATTTGTATTTTTCTGAACGTTATTTTTTTGTTGATTTTGATTCTTTTTTTTGTTCTTTTTTTGTTTTGGTTTATCAAAACGGGTGATGTCTTCTTCAGTTATTTCTTTTATATCACTACTTATTGTAGCTGTGGCAGACATTCCTACGCTATCACTCACAATGGCGTAATCATCCAGAGAAACAACTTTTTGTTCTTTTTCATTCAACGAAATGATTTTCTTAACGTTATCTACCGAAATTTTATACCAATTTATAGGGTCTTCATCATAAGTAAACCACATCAATCGTTTGAAAATATCTATTTTTTGGCAACTTGCTTTTCCTTTTTCGGTAAGAAGTTTAATATCAGTTTTTGGAAAATCTTGTAAGGCGTCCAAGTACATATCTAACTCAAAATTAATACAACATTTGAGCTTTCCGCATTGTCCTGCCAATTTTTGAGGATTTAGTGATAACTGCTGATAACGAGCTGCTGCCGTAGTAACAGTTCTAAAATCGGTAAGCCACGTGGAACAACAAAGTTCACGTCCGCATGAACCAATTCCTCCCAATCGAGCAGCTTCTTGACGAAAACCGATTTGTCGCATTTCGATACGAACCGAAAATACACGTGCCATATCTTTAATCAATTGGCGGAAATCTACACGTCCTTCGGCTGTGTAATAAAAAGTAGCTTTCGAGCCATCGCCTTGAAACTCAACATCAGAGATTTTCATTTCCAGTCCCAAAGCTATGGCAAGTTCTCTTGATTGTTTTTGTACAGCATTTTCTTTGGCACGTGATTCTTGCCAAATATCAATATCACGCTGATTTGCTTTGCGATATATTTTCGGAACATTATCACTTTCCCAGTTAATTTTGTGTTTTTTCATTTGTAGCCGAACTAATTCACCAGTAAGTGTTATTACACCTACATCGTGTCCTGAGCTGGCTTCCGTGGCAACAACATCGCCTATTTGTAAGGATAATTTTTCGGTGTTTTTAAAATATTCTTTTCGGCTGTTTTTAAATCGGACTTCTACACAATCAAATTTCTCCTGTCCTCCCAGAAGTTGTGTATTGGCAAGCCAGTCAAAAACAGCGAGCTTTCCAGTGCCACAACTGCCCGAACTACAGCCTCCGCCACTATTACATCCTTTTTTATCTTTTGTACTGCAACTATTGCAACTCATTTGTTATTAATTTTAGGGAAAGACGAATTTTTTTTGATTTTAGAAACGAAATCTTTCTTCAAAAAATTCATTTTTTTTTTCGTCTTTTTGCATTATGGTTAGTATGAATTTTTCATTTTGTGATAGCTTTAGCACAACGGCATAAAGTCTTCAAACTGCAAAAATACGTTTTTTTATTTTATGAATAATAAGTTGTGGCGTAATTTTTCAAAATAAACTATAAAAAAAAGATATTAAGTTGATTTTTTGTTGAAAAGTCTATCAGTGAGTTTGTTTTGTTTTACCTAATTTTACTTGATAGTGAGATGCTTTTATGTGACAGAAATTTTGTTAAAAAAAACATAATACATAATTTAGATTTGTTTTAAATTATTTTTTTTAGTATTTTTGTCCAAGAATTAAAATTATTATTTCAATGAAAAAAGTTTTATTAATTGCCCTTTTGGGAACATTTGTAGTTTCTTGTGGAAATACAGAAAACAAGAAAAAAGAAGCAGAATCAGCAGTTATGGAGCATACTCATGACCACGCACCAGCACCTGATTCAGGAAAAACAGCTACCGCTCAAGCTGGAGAAATACTATTAGAAAGTACCGACCAAATGACCTATGTAACCAACGAAATCAAAGTAAAAGCTGGTGAAAAGGTAACACTTACTTTGAAGCATATTGGGAAAATGTCAAAAGATATTATGGGACACAACTTTGTATTGCTGAAAAAAGGTACTGATATAGCTGCTTTTGCAGGAGCTGCTGTAAATGCCAAAGATACAGATTACGTCCCTGCAGGAAGTCCAGATGTGATAGCTCATACCAAAATGATTGGTGGCGGTGAGTCTGTAACCATTACGTTTGATGCTCCAGAGGCTGGAACGTATGATTTTATTTGTTCATTTCCAGGTCATTACTCTATGATGAAAGGAAAATTTATCGTTGAATAATTCGGAAATTTATTGAATAACTATTTTAAGGCTACTCTGAAAAGCAGAGTAGCCTTTTTTGTTTTATTATTGAATTTTTGTATTTTTGCAATTAAATATTTTACGATATTAGATAACTATTGTTTTTAAATTTTATAAAATTACTATATTCCTATGAAAATCAAATTATTTTCTTTACGAAAGAATAAAAGATTTAATTATACGCCTCGCCATTATGATGGGAAGGACAAAGGAAATGCCTTTGAGATGGATTCTCGTATCCGAAGAGACCGCGAAACGCAAACCAATCACTTTACCGTACAATGGCGTGATACCCGTCAGGAAAGTCGCAACAAAAAAAATATGGAAGTTAATAAAACTTTTTTGATTGTTTTAGCGATTCTATTGTTTTTAGCGTTGTATATACTTGATTTTGATTTATCAATATTTAAGAGATAAGGGATTAGGGGTCAGGTGTCAGTCTGAGCGAAGTCGAAGACTAAAAAATGGCTTTTCGCTACATAGTCTTCGACTTCGCTCAGACTGACAGGGTGGAAACTCAACTTGACACAGAGCGGAAACTCAGCCTGACAAAGGGAA
>JAUNHN010000141.1 GCA_030523915.1 Capnocytophaga sp.
ATCGGCGGAATAAACCTGATGTATATCACACTAAAACTAAACCAAACCTCGCCTACGCTGCATATTCCTATCGGGTATATATATTCAGTAGTTCCGCTAAGTGGTATTTTGATTATTTTTTATAGTGTGTATCATTTTGTTCATCTTTTAAAGAAAGACAAAGAGCTTTCGGGTGTATAAAAAAATTATTATGGAGTTATTTGGTATCATATTTCTGTTTGTAATACTTTTTGTATTATTATTTTTAAAAATTCCTGTGGCGTATAGTGTAGGCATTGCCACCACACTTACGATGCTTTTTTATCTACCTTTTTTGCCCTCGATAACGACTGTTATGCAGCGAATGACTACGGGGATAGATAGTTTTGCCCTGCTTGCGATACCTTTTTTTGTTCTTGCGGGCGATATAATGAATAGAGGAGGAATAGCCAATAGGCTTATTGATTTTTCTAAATCTATTGTGGGGAGCTTGCCGGGAGGGTTGTTATATGTCAATATCTTGTCGGCAATGTTCTTCGGAGCAGTATCAGGTTCTGCGGTGGCTTCGGCTTCGGCTATCGGAGGCATTTTAAATCACCGTATGAGCGAAGAAGGCTACAAAAAACCATTTAGTGCATCGGTCAATATCACCTCTTCTACATTGGGACTCATCATTCCTCCGAGTAACGTATTGATAGTATTTGCTTTGGCAAGCGGAGGAGTGGCTTCTATCGAAGCACTTTTCTTGGCAGGATATATTCCGGGGATATTGCTTGGTTTTGGATTGATGCTGGTGGCAGGTTATTTTGCTATCAAAAATAAATTTCCGAAAGGAGAAAAAGTACGATTTAGTACGCTTTTACGCACATTTTCAAGAGCTTTTTTGAGTTTGTTACTTATTATTATTGTGGTAGGAGGTATCGTAATGGGGATTTTTACGGCTACGGAAGGGGCAGTAATAGCGGTTATTTATGCCTTGCTGTTGAGTTTATTTTACAGAGAGATTACACTAAAAGATTTGCCACAAATTATGCTTTCGAGTGCTAAAACTACAGCTATTGTAATGTTTCTAATCTGTACATCGATGGCACTTTCTTGGCTTTTTGCCTTTAATAATGTTCCTGAGCTTATTTCTGAAAATCTGCTCGGAGGAATTACCAATCCTATTGTAATTTTGTTAATAATCAATGTTATTTTGCTAATTATCGGGATATTTATGGATATAACTCCTGCAATATTGATTTTCACACCTATTTTTTTGCCTATCGTTACTTCATTTGGTATTCATCCGGTGCATTTTGGGATTATTATGGTACTGAACCTCTGTATAGGGCTTTGTACGCCTCCTGTGGGAACGCTCCTTTTTGTAGGTAGTGGTGTGGCTCAGGTAGAAATCACACGGGTGGTAAAACCGATGTTGCCGTTTCTACTGCTGATGATAGTGGTGCTATTTATCATTACATACATACCTGAAATAACGATGTTCTTACCGAAGCTATTCGGAGTGGTTAAATAATTTTTGACGAAGTCAAAAAAATATTTGTGAAAATTTGTGTCATTTGTGGTGAAACTCCCCTCTCCTTGGAAAATCGAAGATTCATCGGCTCCTTAATATCAAAGCATCATTTTTGAGATATAAGGTTAAGGTGAGGAAAACACAAATTTTTAAAGAAAAAACAATCATAAAATAAGATAAAAATGAACAAGAAAGTAATTACGTTCGGAGAGATAATGTTACGACTTTCTCCGCAAGGATTTTTGAGATTTTCACAAGCCAATAATTTTGATGTGGTATATGGCGGAGGCGAGTCCAATGTGGCTGTGTCTTTGGCTAATTATGGCATTCCTGTTGATTTTGTAACACGCTTGCCTAAGAATGATATTGGGCAATGTGCTATGATGGAAATGCGCAAACAAGGCGTAGGAGTAGGCAAAATAATATGGGGAGGCGACCGCTTAGGGATTTATTTCTTAGAAACAGGAGCGGTATCTCGTGGGTCCAAAGTGGTGTATGACAGAGCACATTCGGCTATGGCTACCATACAAGTTGGAATGGTTAATTGGGAAGAGGTCTTTGCCGATGCTGGTTGGTTTCACTGGACAGGAATCACGCCTGCCATTTCCAAAGGAGCTGCCGATGCTTGCTTAGAAGCTGTAAAAGTAGCTAAAAGCAAAGGAATTACGATTTCTACCGATTTGAATTACCGAGCGAAACTTTGGAAACATTGCACCAATAAGGAGCGTGAAGCCATTATGACGGAGTTAACATCCTATTGTGATATTATTTTAGGAAATGAAGAAGATGCCGAAATGCACTTTGGCATCAAACCACAAGGTATTAACGTACAAACAGAAGGACACAACGTAAAAGCCGAAGCCTTTCTTTCGGTATGTCAGCAAATGATGAAGAAATTCCCTCAGGCGAAAAAAATAATCACTACTCTTAGAGGTTCGCTTTCTGCTTCACACAACACGTGGGCAGGAGTGCTATATGACGGAAGCAAAATGTACGAAAGCCATCAGTATCAAATCACCCATATCGTAGATAGAGTAGGAGGAGGCGATTCGTTTATGGGAGGACTTATTTATGGATTACTAACATATCCTGATGACAATCAAAAAGCACTTGATTTCGCCGTAGCGGCATCTTGTTTAAAACATACCATAAAAGGAGATGCCAACTTAGTAACCGTAGCAGAGGTAGAAAAACTAATGAGCGGAGATGCCTCAGGAAGGGTAGCACGTTAAAAAATAGAATTATGGCACGATTTACAAGAATACAAGTAGCACAAATGATGCAAAAAACGGGATTAGTTCCTTTGTTTTTCAATAATAATATAGAAACAAGCAAAAAGGTAGTCAAAGCCTGCTACGACGGCGGAGCAAGATTATTAGAATTCACAGCACGGGGCGATTTTGCCCACGAAGTATTTGCTGAATTGATTAAATACACTACCAAAGAAATGCCCGAAATGATTATGGGTGTAGGCTCTGTTACCGATGCAGCTCAGGCAAGTTTGTACATTTCGATGGGAGCAAATTTTGTAGTAACGCCTGTACTTCGCGAAGATATAGCGATTATTTGCAATCGGAAGAAAATACTTTGGTCAGCGGGTTGCGGTTCTTTACAGGAAATAGCACGAGCTGAAGAGCTAGGCTGTGAAATTGTAAAACTTTTCCCTGGAGGTACGTATGGAGCTTCTTTTGTTAAAGCGATAAAAGGACCTCAGCCTTGGACAAGCGTGATGCCCACAGGAGGCGTTTCGCCCGAAAGGGAAAATCTCAAATCGTGGTTTGATGCAGGAGTAACCTGCGTAGGAATGGGCTCTAATTTGATTTCAAAAGAAATAATCCAAAACAGCGATTATGATAAGTTAAAACAATTGGTAACACAAACTATCAAAATAATCAAAGAATTACGATAAAATATACAATAAAAACCAGCTTTTTGAACTGGTTTTTATTGTAGTAGAAACTTTGTATTCCTACAAAAATTAAATATTTTATAATTAAATTATTGGTAGTTGAGTCTCTTTACCTGCTTCTACGTTCACCATTTCCCCATTTACATTCACTTGTAATGATGTGCCGTGCAATGAAAGTACTACTTCGGTTTGTGAAACGAATACTTTTAGGATTTGCCCTCGGAAGTTGATTTTAAACGAGAAGTTGCTCCACTGTTTTGGTAGGCGAGGGGTAAAGTGCAACGTATCGTTTTTCACACGTAATCCGCCGAAACCTTCTACAATGCTCATCCAAGTCCCTGCCATTGAGGTAATGTGTAATCCTTCGTGAACTTCTTTGTTGTAATCGTCCAAATCAAGGCGTGAAGTACGTAAATAGAACGTGTAGGCTTGTTCCATACGGTCTAATTTAGCTGCTAAGATGCTGTGTACGCAAGGCGAAAGCGATGACTCGTGAACCGTGTAAGGTTCGTAGAAATCGAAATGCTTTTCCAGTTCTTCCGCAGTAAAGTGGTCTTCAAAGAAATAGAATCCTTGTAGTGTGTCGGCTTGTTTGATGTATGGCGAACGCAATATTCTGTCCCACGACCAATGTTGATTGATAGGGCGTTCCTTCTTATCTAATTCGGCAACCGTTTTCAGTTCTTTGTCTAAGAATCCATCTTGTTGGAGGTAAATCCCTAACGCTTCCGAATACGGATAATACATATTTTCAGCGACATTTAGCCACTTGGCTATTTCGTTTTCGGTAAGGTTTGTTTTACTTACAATACGCTTATAGTCATCTGCGTATGACGACTTCACTTTATCCAAACACTCTTTGGCATATTTGATACACCATTGGGCTATATAATTGGTATAGAAGTTATTATTGATGTTATTTTCGTATTCATTAGGACCTGTAACGCCCAGTATTACGTATTTATTTTTATCTTTGGAGAACGTAGCACGTTGATGCCAAAAACGAGCAATTCCGATAAGCACTTCCAAGCCCATTTCAGGAACGTAAGAGAAATCTCCCGTATAGCGAACGTAATTATACACAGCAAAAGCAATCGCTCCGTTGCGGTGGATTTCTTCAAAGGTAATTTCCCATTCGTTATGACATTCTTCGCCGTTCATTGTAACCATTGGGTAAAGAGCTGCACCGCCTGTAAAGCCTAATTTACCTGCGTTTTCAATCGCTTTATCAAGTTGATTGTATCTATATTTCAATAGATTACGTGCTACATCGGCATTTTTGGTCGCCATATAGAACGGAAGGCAATATGCTTCAGTATCCCAGTACGTACTTCCGCCGTATTTTTCGCCTGTAAAGCCTTTTGGTCCAATATTCAGGCGTGGGTCTTTTCCTGAATAGGTTTGATTCAGTTGAAAGATATTAAAACGTATCGCTTGTTGGGCTTTAACGTCTCCTTCGATGGTTATGTCCGCCATTTCCCATACCGAAGCCCAATCTTCACGCTGTTGCTGAAGCATTGCATCAAATCCGAAGTCCATTACAGTCGTTAGTACGCTTTCTGCTCTTGCTATAAGCCCTTCTTTGGGGTGATTGAAAGACGTTACATATCCTGCATATTTTTCAAAAGAAGCTGTTTGCCCTTTTTCAACCGAAGTTTCGTATATTGCACCGATGTATTGCTCGGATTGATTCATTTTTTTAAGCGGTACAGACGTGGCGTTTACGTTTAGGCGATTTTCCATAAAAGTACACACCCTGAAAGCCGTTTTTTTGGTTTCGGCTACGATAAACGAACGTTTGTCAGCCTGTTTCACTTCGATTGTATTCCAGAATTTCTCTTCCCAATTCGTGTCGTGGTTTTCGATAGAGCTATCCAAATACGATTCAAAGCATATCGCTACATTTTTGTTCAATGGCGTAACTTCGTAACGAATTGCCCCTACTTCGTCATAGCGTAGCGAAAGGAATTTGGTCGATTTTACCTGCACCTCTGCTCCATTTTTCAAGGTTGCCACGAAAGAACGTACATAAATTCCTTCTTTCATATTGAGCGAACGCTTAAAATCACGCACCGATGTACAAGTATTCAAGTCCAACGCTTCATTATCGATGCTTACCTTGATTCCTACCCAGCTTGGAGCGTTTAATACTTTGGCAAAATACTCAGGATAGCCGTTTTTCCACCAACCTACTTTGGTTTTATCAGGATAATAGACCCCTCCGATGTAACTTCCTTGAAATGTTTTTCCAGTATATTGTTCCTCGAATGTATTTCGTTGTCCCATAGCTCCATTTCCTAAGCTGAACAAACTTTCGGACTGCATTACGCGGTCTTTTTCAAATCCTTCTTCGATAATGCACCACTCATTTGGCACGATGTAATCTTGATTCATATCAATATTATTTTTTATGTTTTTATTTT
>JAUNHN010000142.1 GCA_030523915.1 Capnocytophaga sp.
AACAACCATCAAAGATATGGCTGAATTGCTAAAAAAATATCTTTCAGTTTATGATGCAGAAATTGCAAATATAGATATTGTTCACGGACCAAATCGCCAAGGAGATGTCCCTCATTCTTTAGCTTCCATTGAAAAAGCTCAAAAGAATTTAGGCTATCAACCTACACATGTATTTGCAGAAGGATTGAAAGAAGCGGTAGATTGGTATTGGAAAAATTTAAAATAGCAAAAAATTATAACATAAAAAAATGAAACACAAAATAGCTGTTATTGGCTTAGGTTATGTAGGATTGCCTTTGGCGAGACTTTTCGCTACAAAATATCCAGTAGTTGGGTTTGATATTAACAAAGACCGAGTAAAAAAGCTAAATACTGGACATGATGATACTTTGGAAGTATCTGACGAATTGCTACAATCGGCTTTAGTAAAAGAAAATCCGTTTAAAAATAGTACAAACGGGCTTCTATGTTCTGCCGAATTAGAGGATATTAAAGATGCTAACATCTTTGTTATCACAGTACCTACCCCAGTTGATAAAAACAATCGTCCAGTCCTAACTCCGTTAGTAAAAGCAAGCGAAACGGTAGGAAAAGTTTTGAAAAAAGGAGATATTGTAGTGTATGAATCTACCGTGTATCCAGGTGCCACGGAAGAAGATTGTATTCCTGTAGTAGAAAAAACTTCGGGAATGAAATTCAATGTGGATTTCTTTGCGGGATATTCACCAGAGCGTATCAATCCTGGGGACAAGGAGCATACTGTTGAGAAAATCTTAAAAGTAACTTCAGGTTCTACACCCGAGGTAGGGAAAATCGTAGATGAGATATATAAATCTGTAATTACTGCAGGAACGCATTTAGCTCCAACTATCAAGGTAGCAGAAGCTGCAAAAGTAATTGAAAACTCACAACGCGATATCAACATCGCTTTTGTGAATGAGCTTGCTAAAATCTTCAACCTAATGAATATTGACACACATGCTGTATTGGCTGCAGCTGGTACAAAATGGAACTTTTTGCCGTTCAAACCAGGATTAGTTGGAGGACATTGCATCGGGGTAGACCCTTTCTATTTGGCTCAAAAGGCTCAGGAATATGGCTATCATCCTGAAATTATTTTGGCAGGAAGAAGACTTAACGACTCAATGGGTAAATATGTAGCTGAGCAAGTGGTAAAAGCTATGATAAAGAAAAATATCAATGTAAATGGAGCTGAAGTGCTAATGCTTGGTGTAACATTTAAAGAAAATTGCCCAGATGTACGAAATACCAAAATTGTAGATGTAATAGCTGCTTTGGAAGATTTCGGGGTAAAAGTAACTACTTTCGACCCTTGGGCTAATCCAGAAGAGGTAAAACACGAATATGGTATCAGCAGTTTACAAAAACTTAACTCTGGGGCTAAATACGATGCTATAGTGCTTGGTGTTGCCCACAAAGAATTCTTAGACCTAAACATTGATAGTCTTAAAAAGGCAAACACAGTAGTGTACGATGTTAAAGGGATTTTGAAAAGTTCTGATGAGAGATTGTAATATTTGGCAATATAATTCTGATTGTCCATTTAATTATATTTATTGCATATAAATTATAAAATAAATGGACAATTAATTTTATTTATTGTAATTTAAAGCGTTTTTTTTATAATAACTAAAAATTGTCAGAAAAAAACAATGTTTTATCAAAGAATATCCTATTTCAATTACACATAAGGCAATAAAAATAATTAATGGAAGAAAATTACAAAATTTCAAATTCAAAAGTTACTTCTAGTTTCTTATGGGTGATAATAGAAAGATTTGGTTACAGCGGAATCAATTTACTATCTACTCTTATTTTAGCTCGACTTTTAACTCCTTATGAATTTGGCTTGGTGGGATCTGTTGCTGTTATCATTTCTATATCTAATATGATAGTAGAATCGGGAATGGGAGCTGCTTTAGTAAATAAGAAAGATACTACAAATCAAGATTTTAACACGGTTTTTACCTTTAATTTTTTGATGAGTGTCACTCTTTTTGTGATTGTTTTCTCTTTAGCTCCTTTTATAGCCAACTATTTTAAAGAACCTATTTTAAAAAACATTATCAGAGTACTATCTCTTACTCTTATATTTAATGCGTTTACATTAATTCAAAGGGTTGTATTAATACGAAGTTTATTATTAAAAAAGCAATCATTTATTTCTATAGTATCTACACTAATTTCTGCAGGAATTGCTATTTTCGGGGCATATAATGGTTGGGGAGTATGGGCTATTGTAATCCAATCTGTTCTTTATGCAACCATCTTTTCTACTATTATATTTTTAATTGTCAGGTATATCCCAAAATTTCAATTTTCAAGCACCTCATTTAAAGAATTATTAGATTTTGGAGGTCGTATTGTGTTATCATCCGCTATTCAGGTTACCTATAGTGACATTATTTCTTCTGTAATAGCAAAAGTATATACAATTCAAACTACAGGACTATACTCTCAGTCTCATAAGTTAATTGCTTTTCCTTTATATTTTTTTAGGTCTTTATTTGATGGTGCAGCATTCCCTATTCTCTCTAAAATAAAAAACAAAAATGACTTTAAGAAAATGGCTTCTCAAATTAATCGAGGAATTTATTTTTTAGCCTTTCCTCTACTTTTAGTTATTCCTTTTAATGCAGAGGGTATTATAGAAATTGTTTTGGGAAAAAATTGGATTGATGCAAGTGCTATTTTTAAAATTTTAAGTGTCGGGGTTATTATTTCTATTGTAGATATAGCAACATTTAGCACACTTAAATCCGCTGGAGAAGGTAAAATTCATTTAAATATGGGAATTAATAAAGCCATTATTGGGCTTTCCTTTTTAGCCATTTCAATTTCCTTTTCCTTAGACATTTTACTGTTTGGCATCATTTTGACCAACTTAATCACCTGTTTCATAGCTATATATTATGTAGATAGACTTACTTTTTATACAGCAAAAGAACAATTAAAAGACATTGCAATTCCTTTAGTAATTGCAATGATTGGTAATGTAGCTGCTTTTTCTATTTTACGCTTTATTCGATTTGACCAAACTATCGTTAATCTATTTACTTATATTGTCATTGTAGGCTTTTTATGTATCATTCTATGTTTTTTGCTTGGTATTAAAGAGTTAAAATATATCATCAAAAAAATAAAAAAATGATTAGAATTATATTTATCATAATTACGTTATTGTTAATTACCTTATTAACAGGAGATGGTTATCCTAATTATTTAGATAAATCGTTTATAGGGTTAATCTTATTTATGAATTTAATTACGTTATTGATGTTTATTTTTAGAAAAGAAAATAATATTTATTTTGAAAAACAATATATAAGAATATCCTACTTATTCTTGATAGGATTTATTGTGGTTCATTTTCAAATGTATATTGATGTTTTTTTAGGTTTCCTTTCAGACGATAATAGCTTTCTATTCATAAATAATCGTGTTGCAGTAAAATCGTTATTAATATCATCTATTGCTTTTAGTGCTTTCTGTTTAGGATATGTTTTTAACACTAATAGAGAAAAACAGAAAAGTGACATCCCAATACATCAAAATAAAGTAATAACTCCTTTAGGTACTAATTGGGCTTTCTATTTAGCATGTATTTTTTTATTGGTATATTTTATGACTGTTAACAAAAGTTACTTAGCTGGAAATTATGGTCTTGTAGAAAGGGGACAATTAGCTGGTAAAGCTTCTTTTATTTTTGAATGTCTAATAACATCTATATTAATAATTAAAGCTCGAAATATAGTTTTATTACAAGGGTTTGGCACAGAATTAAAAACAATTATAATCTACTTTAAAAAAGAAATAATATTATTATTTATTTATTTTGCTACGGAAATGATGGCAGGAGAAAGAGGTTTTATCATTTCCAATAGCTTGTTCCTAACGGGAATTATTTTATATGTAACTAAAATAAAAGTAGGGAAATTGCGTATCTTGTTATTCTTAGGGATAGCATCATTTATACTTTCTCTATTAGGTGTTGTAAGAAAACTTGACGATGATGGTAGTTTTTTTGAAAAGTTAGCTATAGCTTTTAATGATGATACAGAGAGCAGATATTATCCTAATAGTTTTTTAAATAGTACGAAGGAATTAGCTTCCTCTGGTAGGACTCTAAATATAGCTGTTGATGGCATAGAACGTGGGACTGCAAGACACACCTATGGTCTATTTGCAATTCAAGATTTGATGCTACTTGTTCCCACATTAAGGAGTACTTTCATCAGTACGTTTGACATTCCTCTCCCGTTGACAAGCTCTCCTGAATACCTTACCTATCTTAATTTAGGACCTTTTCCTTCTTGGGGAGTAGGATCTAGCTGTGTTGCTGATACATATCTTGATTTTGGTTTATTAGGAATTGTTGTTGTGTACTTTTTATTCGGTTTTCTTGTCCGTAAATTAGAAATTGCTATCTTTAAAACGAAATTGGTTAATCTTGTTGTATTTATTATTGCATTATCTGTATTGGCTTATTCGATTTATATATCAAGATCTACTATTATTTATAGTTTAAGCAAATTCGCGTATATTCTAGTTTTTGTTTACACCATATTGTTTATAAACAAAATTAAAGCTACTTATAAATAAGAAGGCTATGAAAAATTAATTAAAGAAAATTCAATATGAAAATAATATTTTTAGAAGCTGTCCAAGATCATGGAGGAGCCCAAAAAAGTACAATAGAGTTAGCTAAACGCCTTAAATTATTGGGACATCAGGTACTTATTGTTGATTTTTGGGGTTCTTGTCAGTCTTTTATTGACGCTGTTAATACTACAAATTTAAATTTACAGATAATTAATCCCAGAGAAACCCCTTTCCTTATACATAACAAATCTAAACTAAAGCATCTATCTAATGCTATTTCATATTTTTTCCTAGAGAAACAATATAAACGGAGTTTTTCAAAAATAGTTAGTAATTTTCAACCCGATATTGTTAGTGTAAATAACCCGAAATGCTTAAATATATTAGATTCAAAAGCCTCTTATACAATAGATTTTTTTGCTAGAGTTTGGTATGACTATAGGAGTCTATCTATTATAACAAAAAAAACACTTAAAAAATATAAAAAAATTCTTTACTTAACAGTTTCTCAATCTACTCGCCAAGCCATATATAGTGGAGGGCTAACAAAATTACAGAATATAAACGTCTTAAATACTGTCATAGAGACTAAAACATTTAATGAATATCAACCTAACTATCATTCTTTCGATTCTAAAACCCCTATTAACATTTTATTTTCAGGAGGTTTTTTAAAATCCAAAGGACAACACGTTTGTATTGCGGTTGCAAAAAAATTAAAAAATCTAAATATACCCTTTAAGATGCGATTAACTGGTATTATATATAAAGGAGACTCATCAAATAAATACTATCAATCAATACGAAATTTTATAGTAGATAATAAATTAGAAAAAGATATAGAAATAATATTAGACCCTCCTAACATTATGGATTACTTCAAAGTTTGCGACATTCTTATACATCCTTCATCTACAGAAGGATTACCCCGAGTTTGTTTAGAGGCATTATCATTCGGAAAGCCCGTTATAGCAAATCCTGTAGGAGGAGTTACAGATGTAGTTATTCATAACTTAACAGGATTTATAACAGACTTTAATGATATAAACCAATATGTCGAGTATATAACTAAATACATTGAAGACCCTAATCTATATAAACTTCATAGCGCAACGGCAAGACAATTAATTCAA
>JAUNHN010000143.1 GCA_030523915.1 Capnocytophaga sp.
AAATTAGCATCAGCACTTTCCTTATTTGCAAGCATTGCATTTGTAAGTGCAAAATCAGGAACATACCCACCCATTGCTGTGATAGCAGCGGTTATTTTTGTCATAGTAATATAAGAATTAATTATGATACTTGTTAAAAAACATATTGCGTAAATCTCGGCAAAAGTACATAATTATTATTTAGTTTTCTAAAAAAAAGTAATTTTTTTTCGCAAAAAATACAGAAAAATCGTTTTAAGAAGTTTTTCGTTTTTTCATTTTTTATTTGTTGTATGAAACTATTTTTACTCGAAATTAATATATTGCCTTAAAACGAAAACAATCTCTACAAATTAGTTTACCTATAAATCACTATATTAGGAGGGCGATACTGAAAACTTTGTAATCTAAAATCGTCATTCTGAATATTTGCTATTTTAAAAATATGGCTTCCTTCTTTCGGAACTCGTGGAAAATAACAAAATGAAAACTGAAAATTTCTGAACATCAAAAAATCATTGGAAATATAAAATCCTATAGCCACTTTTGAATATACATCAGTTTTAAAAAAAGCATCATTCTCCTTACCTAAAAAGCCTACGTCTATATTAAAAAACGGATTGAACCGAAATCCAAGCCAATAAAACGGGCTATATGCTTGTGTTTGTGTTGATAAAATTAACTTTCTTGTTCCGTAAATATCGCTGTCAAAACCCAAAATTCCGTCTACTCCTCGTAAAGAAATTCTATCCTTAGGATGGTCTATTCGATTTATTCCTATTACGAAAGAAGTACGGAAAAATTGCCTAAAATGCCAATTACGCAACGAAAATAAATTGGAAAAATATATCGTTTCGCCATAGATAACGCTTTGCTTCACATTATCCTTCATAAAAAAACTGCCCGCCTCAAAGTTTAACGAATGGTATCCTCTACGCCCATAGTTTGCCGTTGAAAATCCAAGCCCGAAATAGGGATGTGTTTTTTTATTTTTTTGCAAAACTCCCGATGTTAAAAATATAGAATGTCCTATGCTAACATCCTCAATATCACCGTGTCTGAAAATATATCTATCCTTAAGAAAATCGGTACTATTCAAACTTAATTTTGCCAAAAACAATTCTTCGTCTGCATAATAATTATCCGTGCTAAGAAAGTCAGGAGGAATTTCTACATAATTTGTATTTCGATAGCGAGCCGATACAATAAAGTTATTGATTGCCATAGTATTATCTCGATGAATCGGGATAAGATAACCTCCATAAGCATCAAAAATTTTTGTACGAACGGGTGGGTGATACATACTATCCAATAGATAAATATCATCTTCATAACGTGATTCATAGTACCCTATACGCCCTGACCAACGTGCATAAGGAGAATAAAAAGGACGTTCCACAGCCAATTGTTTTGAGTACATATTCTCATAATCAACATAATAGGAAGTAAAAATATCTATCTGTGAATTCCATAAATTTTTAGCTCGATAGCCAAATCCTTTTCCATTATCACTAAAACGACTGAAATACTGCCGATATAAAAGATACGCTTCATGCCCTAAGCCGAAAAGATTGTGTTCACTTACTCGCATCCACCCTCTTTTATCCGAAAGATCACTGGCAAAAAGCATCGTCCAGCTATCTAACACCGCTACCTGAATATCAACCGAATCCGAAACTGATGAAATTTCCATCGGACGAATTTGCACCCTCCTGATGTAATGTTGGCTTCTTAAAACACGCTCCGATTCCATCAAAAGCAAAGAATCCATCGGTTTATTTTCTTTAAAAAGAAGCTGTTTTTTTACCGTTCTATTTTTTGTTTTGTTATGTAACGCATTCCCGTAGATTTCTATTTTTTTCTGAGGCTTTTTTGTCAAATCTTTTTCATCAAAACCGAATGGGTCTAATGTAATGACTTCTATATTTCGGATTATTTTACCTTGATAACTTTTGTAATCTACACTTAATTCTTTCTGAATTTGTTTGGAAGAAGCTGGTTGTGAAACATCAGAAAATAAAGATGCTAAATTACGAGTCAATTTATTTTTTTTTAATGAAGTTCGCAAGTTTTTATAAAACGTTCTTCCTTGTTCTACCTTTGCAGAATCTTGCTTTATTATATCCAAAGAATCCGTAATTTGGGAAAACATCATTTTTGTTCCCAAAAAGAAAATTCCTATATATAGATATAATTTTTTATTCATAACAAGTTAATTACTTCTTTCGCTTGGTTGCAAAAAAACGGCGTAAAAGCTCAGAGGCTTCTTCTTCAAGCACATTGGCTCGAACTTCCGTTTTGGGATGGAGCTTCCCTCCTACTGCTGTAAAACCTCTATGCAAATCACTCGCAGCATACACCACGCGTGATATTTGGCTCCAATACAAAGCCCCTGCACACATAGCACAAGGCTCTAATGTTACATATAACGTACAGTTTTTCAAATATTTACCACCTAAAGAATTTGCTGCCATCGTTATTGCTTGCATTTCGGCGTGTGCTGTTACATCTTTTAAAAGTTCTGTGAGGTTATGAGCTTTGGCAATTATTTGATTTTCAATTGTTATCACAGCTCCTACAGGAATTTCGTCAGCTTCAAAAGCCTTTTCTGCTTCTTGTAAAGCCCTCCGCATAAAATACTCATCATCAAACATTTGCAACATAAAGTTTATTTATAATGTGTTATGAAAAATAGTTTGATAATGTCTTTTACAAAACAAAATCAAACTATTTAATTAACTAAACCTCAGGGTTTTATTTTTTTATTTTCCTCCGAAAAGTCCGCCGAGCAAACCTCCTATACCTCCTTTTTTGTCCGATTTGCCTCCCATCATCCCTGCGATATCATCCAGAACGCTTCCGTCTCCGTTGGAATCCAAGAATGAAGTTAATAAACCACCTGCTTTGTTGTTTCCTCCCAAAAATCCTGATAACAAATCACCTAAACCATTGGTAGAAGAAATATTATTATCAGATACTTTTTTACCAAAAAAACTCATCAAAACAGGAGCCAACGTTTGTAAAATTTGAGAAACATTGGAAGTAGAAACACCTGTTTTTGTGCTAATTGCATTGGTTATAGTAGCCTGATTATTTCCTAAAAGATGCCCTAAAATGCCCGCTCCGTCCTTAGTAACTTCGCTACTTGCTCCATTTCCAAAAAGATTTCCAATATTATCCAATAAACTGCCATCGTGTTTATTACTTTGCAAGGCATTTAACAAGCCTGTTGCATTTTCGCCCGAACTGTTGTTCTGGAAAGCTCCCATTAGCAACGGTCCTGCCATTTCAATTACCGATGATGCTTTAGAAGGAGATACTCCTGTTTGTTTACTTACACCATTTACGAGTTGTTGGAGATTATCTCCACCCAAAAAATCTAAAATTCCTGCCATTTTTTATTGATTTTGTTTTTAAGTTTGATATTTTATGATGCTTTTATTTGAGCAAATTGATAATTTGTACAGCTAATTCCGTGCCAATTCTGTCCTGAGCCTCATTTGTGGCTGCTCCAATATGTGGCGTAAGTGAAATATTTGGGTGCATCAATACTTTTATGGAAGGTGTAGGTTCATTCTCAAATACGTCCAATCCTGCAAAACTTACCTTTCCACTATCCAACGCATCAAGCAAAGAAAGTTCATTAATCACACCTCCACGAGCCAAATTAATGATTCCTACTCCATTTTTCATTTGGTCAAATTCTTTAGTATCAATGATATATTCTTTTTGTGAAGGCGAATGCAATGTTATAAAATCTGCATTTTTCAATATATTTTCTTTTTCGGTAGTTTCTATTTTGAAAAATAAAGTCTGTCCGTCGAAAAAAGAAAGTTCCACAGTAGCTTCTTTTACCATTGGGTCAAAAGCTATCACTTTCATTCCTAAACCAATAGCCATACGAGCTACTGCCTGCCCTATTCGTCCAAAACCAATAATACCCAATGTTTTTCCTCTGAGTTCTACGCCATTGGCATAGGCTTTTTTAAGTTGGTCAAACTGTGTATCGCCATCCAAAGGCATATTTCGGTTGGCATCATACAGAAAGCGTACTCCCGAAAACAAATGTGCAAAAACTAATTCTGCAACAGAATTTGCCGATGAAGCAGGTGTGTTAATAACGTGAATGTTTTTTCGCTTAGCTTCCTGAACATCAATATTATCCATACCTACGCCTCCTCTTCCTATAAGTTTCAATGAAGGACAATTATCGATAATATCTTTACGTACTTGAGTAGCCGAACGCACCAATAACGCATCTATTTTATGTTCATTAATATAATTAATAAGCTGATTTTGAGCCACTTTTACTGTAATTACTTCAAATCCGTTTGCTTCCAATAGCTCTTTCCCTACTTCAGAAATTCCATCATTTGCAAGTATTTTCATCATATTTTTCTCTCTATTTTGTTTCTATTCTTACTGCGAAAAGGCAAAAATACTACTTTTCTACAAAAAAAATAACACGTTCATATATTTATTTTAAAAAATCGAATTGTTTCAGCTATAAATCATTGAAAAAACTATAATTTCTTTTAGAAATTTACAATAATTGAACTGACCTATTTAACTTTTTATATTGAAATCAACTTGCGAGATACAAAATTTTTCTTGCCAAAAAATAATACACTTGTACATCAATCAAAAAAAGATGCTATGTAATATCACAAAACTACTGAACTTTTATTGTTTTTGTATTTTTATATAGAAACCAATCCGCTTTAAGCTATAATCGCACCTCCAAAAGTTCTATCGACTCGGTCTGAACAAACAATCTGCTACACGAAGCTGGAAAAAGCACCGTTTCTCCACAATTAATCTGCAACTGCGTGTTTCCGTCGGAAAGAATTCCACTCCCCTTTACACACATATAAATATGAAACGAATCATCTCCCCCGATATTCTTTTCAAAATCCCCCGTTAGGTTTAAATAATTTGTAATGAAATAGGGACAATCCACCATCGGGTTGGTTGTATTTTTCGATTTCAAATAGTTCACTTTGAAGTCATCTTTCTTAATGTAATCAATCGCTTCTAAGGCTTGCTCGGTGTGAAGCTCCCGAAGGTTGCCGTTTTTATCCTTTCGGTTGAAATCATATACCCGATACGTAATATCGCTTGTTTGCTGAATTTCAGCAATAATAATACCGCCGCCGATAGCATGAACCTTCCCTGTATTGATAAAAAACGTATCGCCTGCCGTTACTTCCTCATAGTTCATAATATCTGTAAGCGTACCGTTATTAAGATGCGTTTGATACTCTTCTTTTGTAACTGTTTTGTTGAATCCTACGATGAGTTTGGATTTAGGGTCGGCTTGCATTACGTACCACATTTCTGTTTTTCCGAAAGAATCGTGCCGTTTTTTTGCCAACGCATCGTTTGGATGTACTTGTATCGATAAGTCCTCACGAGCATCGATGAATTTAATCAAAATCGGAAAATCTTTGCCAAATTTCTCGTATACGTGTTTGCCTAACAATTCATTTGGGTACAAATCAATCAATTCTTGCAAACTTTTTCCTGCAAACGTTCCATTTGCAACGGTTGAAATATCTCCTTTCACAGCAGAAACTTCCCAGCTTTCGCCCGTAATGTCCGTTTCAATAGGTTTGTTAAACAACGTTTTGAGTTTCGTTCCTCCCCAAAGACGTTCTTTTAAAATAGGATTGAATTTAAGTGGATACATAATATTATTCATATTTAAAATTTTTAATTCGTTAAATTATTTTCATTT
>JAUNHN010000144.1 GCA_030523915.1 Capnocytophaga sp.
ATAATTCCTTCAAAAGATATATTTTCTGACAATTCACATCTGATAATTACTTCAAAAAATGTATTTTATTATTATTTTCTTTTCAAATTCCCCTTCCTCTGGAAGGGGTGGCTCGAAGAGACGGGGTAGGGGATTTAACACCCCGCCTTTCAGGCACCCCTCTTTAAAGAGGGGAATTTTAAACACCCCGTCCTGCGGACACCCCTCTTAAAAAGAGGGGAATTTAAATTCTGCCTTTCAGACATCTCTCTTTAAAAAGAGGAAAATTTATAATTCTGCCCTGCCGTATTTATTTGGACAATCTACCAAAAGGAAAGGGAACTTACACCCCGCCTTTCAGGCACCCCTCTAAAAGAGGGGAATGTTTTTATCTCGGGTTGGGAGCAAGTCCTCGATTGATGGCTTCGGAAGGGATTTGCAACATTTTGCGAGGGTCTTCCTTACGAAGCGGTTGATAAATGGCGTTGCGAGAACTTCGCGTTACGGGCATATAAAATCGGCGAATGTCAAACCAACGCAATCCTTCGTGAATGAATTCTCGTTGGCGAGTTTCGGTAATGAGTTTGATGAGTGCCAATTGCTTGATGGTTAGTCCGTAAAAAGGCGTGTAAGTAGCGTAATGTGTGCTGCTTCCGCGTGTAAGTTCTTCTTCGGAACAAGTAGGGACGGCAGTATCACCAAATTTTCCCTTCATATATTCTTTCCATTGATTGACAGCTTGGGTGTATTCGCCTTTCATTGCTAAGGCTTCCATTCGGTTGAGAGCTACTTCATCGGCGGAGAAAAGCACATTGGTTACATATAGGTCGCGTGGCTTTGTTCCCGTACTTCCGAATAAAGAAAGTTCGTCGAATTTGGGAAGATAACGCCCATCATTTATGGGTGAAGGCGAGACTTCGGTCAAGTACCACGAACGGAAATTCATATTTTTTCCGTTATCGCAACTTCCCGCATCTTGTTGTTCGTAAATGGCATAACGCAAACTTTCGGTAAATCCGTATTTTTGTTGCGGAACTTCTCTGGCAACTCTTGATTCGGTGGTGGTTAGCAATAAATTACAACTTGCTTCGCTACTCATAAAAGCGGTATAAAGACTTTTTTTGTTATTACTGAATTGTGTTGCGTAACTTGCCCACGGACGCAAAACTTGGGTCATATCCGCTCCCAAAACATAATCGGAATATTCAATTACCAAATCCCATTCGCCTTTCATCAGGTAAAAACGCGAAGCAAAGGCATAAGCGGCTTTTTTATTGAAGTGAAATTTGGGTTTTTCGTAGAAATTATCATCAACGAGCGAAATGCCAAGTTTCAAATCGGTTTCTATCTTGTCATAAACTTCGGCGACCGTTCCGCGAGTGTAATCTACCAACGCATTTTTTTCAGGTTTGGTAAGATAAGGCACACCTGCCGAAGCGTTATTTTGTTGTGTTCCGTAAGGTTCAGCCCATATATTAACGAGCATAAAATGCAGGTACGCTCTGAGCAAAAACGCCTCGCCGTAAAGGGCTTTTACGCGGTCAGTTTTTGGGTAAGAAGCCAATAATTCTAAGGCTTTGTTGGCTTGTGCGATGCCCGTATAACAAGCGTTCCAATAGTTTAGCGGTGTGTCCAAATCTTCTTGGTCGTAATCTTCCCAGAAGAACATCGCTTCGTTCAGTCGCGAGTGTAAGCCGTTGGTTCGTTCGGATACATTGTCGGTACGAGCTTCCAAGAAAGCGAAATAACTTGCTTGTGGATACGCTCCTGTGAGTAATTCCGCTATTTTTTCCTCCGAATTTATCTCCACATTCAAAGAGGAATCGGGGTCTGTTTCCAAATAACTTTGACAGGAAATTAAAACCAGACTCGCTAAGGTTATTCTAATCATTAAATTCATATATTTTTCCATACAATTTTTTTGTTAGGCTAAATAAATTTCTCAATTTTGTTCAAAATGATAGGTCTGTCAGGCTGAGCGAAGTTGAAACCCTATCTGTTTTGTTTTATTTCTTTCTTCTTCTATATATTTCTCGACTTCGCTCGAAATGACACACGCTGTCAGGCTGAGCGAAGTCGAAGCCTTATTCATTTTATTTCATTTCTTTATTATTTTTCTATTAGACTTCGATGCACATACTCTGCTCTCGCAGACTTTGCTCAGTCTGACAGAAAACCGACTTCATATTCTTTGATGAAAAACTAATCTCTTGCGATGCTTAAAACCCAACATTCACCGTTAATGTATATTGTTGTGGTGTTGGAAGCGAAACTCCGCCCGAGCGATAGTATTCAGGGTCTTGTCCGTTGAGTTTGCTATCCGAATATATTAAAAACGGATTGGTAATTTGTCCTCGTAAAGCGATACTCCGCATTCCGAATTGCTTCGCGAAACTTTCTGGCACATTGTAACCCAACGAAATGTTCTTCATTCGGATAAAACTGCCGTCTGCAACACGATTTTGCGAATAATTATAGGTGTTGTACGCTCTTTCAATATTCTCTTGCCCCACAAGGCGAATTAAATCCTGCGATGGAAGCGATGGAACTTCGGTGCGAAGCTCGTCCCCAGGGGTAAGCCAACGATTATAATACTCGGTCGAGAAAACATTCAGGTCGGCAAAAGCTGGGTCAAACGAAGGATTTAATCGGATTTTGTTTCCAGCTTGTGCGGTGATGAAAAACGAAAATTCCCAACCTTTGTAATTAAATGTATTGGACAAACCGCCTATCAAATTCGGTTCAATAGAGCCGTGATAGATGAGATACGACTTGGAGTATTGAGCATCTAAAAAGTCAGCCCCCGAAATATTCGCGTACGCACTGGAACTTTGCGGATATAACCCAAAATCAAAAGTAGGCAACCCTAATGAATTTACTCCTTGATAGTTAAACGAAAACAGCGAACCTTTTGGATAACCTACAATGTTTCCGCGTCCTGTTCCTGCCACCATATCAAAAGTGTTAGGCGTGTTCAGCAAACGCGTAATCTCCTGATTCATATAACTAAGCGTGAAATTCGTACTCCATTTAAAATCATCGGTTACGATATTCTTAGAATTTACCGCGAGTTCAATACCGCGAGTTCGCATATCACCGAAATTCGCATATTTGTAATACTGCCCACCGATGCCCGAAGTACGAACAAGGTCAATCAAATCAAAAGAGTTTCGCTGATACATATCAATCGTAGTGCTGATGCGATTATCCAAAAACCCCATATCAATCCCGATGTTTAGCTCGTACATTTTTTCCCAAGTAAGGTCGCGATTCTCTAAGTGCAGAATCCGTAGGGCATTCTCGCGGTCGCCGAACAAGAATCGGTTGATGATTTGGTTTTTGAATACAGCGGTGGAATTGATGGCTTGTTCGTTCATCTTAGCTGTAAGCCCATAACTTGCTCGTAATGCGAGTGTTGAGAACGATTTTTGCTCGTCCATAAACGATTCTCTATCAATATTCCATTTACCGCCCACATTCCAAGTCGGTAGCCAACGCGAACGGCTTCCTTTTCCTGCCGTATTCGAGCCTTCGTAGTTTAAAACGGTATTGAAAATATATTTCCCTTGATAGCCGTAAGTTCCGCTGAGCGAAAAAGTAATTCCTCTATCAAATTTTTCCACTAAGGAGAAATAATTATTCCCTTCATCTATCAGTTTTTGGAAGATGAGCGGATTGGTAAATACCTGATTCCCTCTATCGTACTGAATGCCATAGCCCTGAAACGGATTTACCGAGCGGTCGGCGTGTCGGATTTCGGCAAAACCGAAGGCTTTAATGTCGTGTTCGCCTAATTGTTTGTTATAATCGGCAGCGATACGAGCCTGATAGCTTTTCAGTGTCGTTTCGGTCTTGTTGAAAATACCGCCGTGCGTAAGTCCGACCTGCGGTTGCAAAAGCGGATTGTCCTTGTCCTTTACCAAATAAATATTTTGCTGAGCCACCCACGGCGTTTCGTTCGCACGGAAAGCCTTTACCACATTCGAGTTTTCGGTGATGAAATGCGAAGTGCTTGTTAAGGCTTGTCGCGTAGAAAATAAGCCCGTAAGTTCCAAATCTTTGTTGATTTTGTAAGCGGCTTCGGCTTGTACTTTAAAATCTAACAGATTTATCTTCAAATAATTATTTTGGTATTCCTCCAAGATGTTAAAATCAGCCCAGTTATTGCGATAGTATTCCAAATTTCCTGCGGCATCACGCGGGCGAAGCGTTCGGCTTGTACTAAGAGCGTACGAAAACGGATTGATGTCAAAATCTCGCTCGAAAGAGCCAATCGTCGTGTTTTTTCGTTGTGTAAAAGTTCCTGGAGCGGTTTGCTCTCGCATATTTCCCTGAATGGAAAGTGTCGTTTTGAAATCATCTCCGATGTAAAAGGTATTCTTTAAATTGGCTGTGATACGGCGAACATCGTCCGTAATTGTCCAACCGCCGTCATTGTAAAACCCAAGTGAGGCGTAAGTGGTCGTATTTTTTCCACCTCCCGAAAAAGTGATGGTATGATTTTGTATTGGGTTAAGGGTGAATAACTCCTTGAACCAGTCCGTGTTGGCATACTCGCGTTCTCTGAAAAAGTTTCTTTTGGCTTCGTCCGAATTGGCAATGTAATAATTCCCAGTGAGCGGATTGATGGTCGTTTGCCCTTTGTACAACTGATAATAAATACCGCTTCGGCGACCATACAACGCATCACGCAACCCAAAGTAGCCTTTATTTTCCAACTCCTGATAGATAGACATCGTTTCTTGGGAGTTTAGTAAATCAAATTTGCTGTAATTCGGTATTTGGCGGAAACTTTGTTCATACGAATAAGTTATCCGATTGGGAGTGTCTCGCTTTGCGGATTTGGTCGTAATGACAATCACGCCGTTCAAGGCTCTTGCACCATACACCGAAGTCGCAGACGCGTCTTTCAGCACCTGAATATCTTCAATATCGGAAGCATTCAGTCCTGCTATGGCAGAAGAGATAAGCGTAACGGCATCGCCCGAAACGAGTTGGTCAAGCGAGAGCGAAACTAAGTCCTCATACACCGCTCCGTCAATAACCCAAAGCGGTTGTACATTGCCGATGATAGAAGCTCCCCCTCGGATATTGATACGCGGTGCCGAACCGAACGAACCCGTTACATTCTGAATCGAAAGACCTGCAACACGCCCTTCGAGCATACGCGATACATCGGCAACACCGTCCAATTTTACTTCGTTCATCTTTACCGAAGCCGAAGCTCCCGTAAATACACGGCTTTTTATCTTTTGGTAACCTGTAACTACGACCCCCTCAATTTGCTGAACATCTTCCTGAAGGATTATTTGCAACTGCGACGAAGTTACCTTAACATTCTTATCTTTAAACCCTATGTAACTAACTTTTAGGGTTTGTCCTTGTTTGGCTTTGATAGAAAACTGCCCGTCCATATCCGTTGTAGTTCCTACATTGGTCTCCGACACGATAACGGTAGCTCCTAACAAAGGCTCACCCTTTGAATCTTTGACAATTCCTTTAATTTCTTGTGCTTGTAATGCCACAACCGACAGCAAACACACGCTGTACAATAGTTTTTTTAGTATAGACACATTCATTATTGTAATTTATTTATACTATTTAAGTTGAAAATTATTTTTTTTCGTATTTACTAAACCAATTTCATTCAAAAATTTTCAAAAATATATTTTTGGGAGTTGCCCAAAGCCTTCCTCGTTGAGTTCTATCGCTTTGCGGATTTGCCCACAACCTCC
>JAUNHN010000145.1 GCA_030523915.1 Capnocytophaga sp.
AACAAAAAAATAAAACAAAAAAAAATAGAAAACAATTTGTATGTTTTCTATTTTCAATCTTGTAAAATATACAATTAATTCTTCTGTTCTTTATTGAAATACACCAAATAGTAATACATTTGTTTTTCCTCGTCCCAGCCTTTTTCGATGAACTTTTCGGCTGATTCAGGATTGATAAAATCCATACGTATTTGGATATTTGTGTCCAAATCAATTACGTTTTTAATCTTTTTACGAGCCTCTGTAACTGCTTTATTCGCAATCGAAAAGTTGGAAACGTCCTCAATGTTATATTTAGGTCCTTTTTCTACTTTGTAATGCTTAAACTCTGGTATAAACTCTGGATTATCAAGCACTTCGTTCATAAAAGCCGTTTCTTCAAATTCATCATTCTTAGCGAAATAATTGATAGTTCGGTTCATAAATAACACCTCTTGTTGCTTGTCTTCGGCTGGTAAAATCACATCTTTGGCAAAATCTTGACTGAATTTCAGATATTTTTTGGTATAAAAATTCTCATCAATCAACGCATCAACTCCCAAGAAGTTTTCTAACCAATATTTGGTGTCGTACCTGTTGCTATCCACCGAAAGCACTTTGTATCCTTCCTCTTTATTGACATTGAAAATGATACAACCTTTGTCCAATTTGTGAATATTTACGCCTTCTTGGATAATGATGTCCAACTGATTTTGATTTTCTTCAAACTGCAAAAAGCTGTGTTTCATTTCCGATTTAAAAATCCCTACGGCAGTTACTTTCTGATTGTCCAAATAAATGTCGTGCAATAGCGAAACGTACACCTCTCCACTTTTGATATGAGGGTGATTCGATTGTTTATATAAATGCTGAGCTATCTCTTTGGAAACCTGATGAATAGCATTTTCATTATCGAAAATTTTGCTAACAAGTTGGTATAACTCATTAAATTCCACATCTACTTCGTGCGAAAAACGGAAATAATTTTCCTCCTTCTCACGGAAAGGTTTGAAAAAATATTCTTTCAGCAAACCAATGATTTCATCATTTAATGAATACGGTTGCTCTGATAAAAACAACGGTTCGTTTTTACTCTGATTTCCAACACGATGGATGGAAAGACTATCTATGTGAGTGGTGTAAAGGTTTAACATATTAGTTTTTAGGGATTAGCGATTAGGAGTTAGCGTATAGAAAATCTACAAGCTATACGCTGACTCCTATTCACTATATTAATAATAATCTTCTTCTCTAAAATTTTCATAATCCTCTTCGTCCATATCAAACTCGCTGAACTCATCATTGAATTCATCAAAATCATCGGCTTCAAAGAATTTTTCAGGGGCTTCAGCAGGAATAGACCCGTGAGCGAAAAGCAAAGCGGGATAAGTAGCTCCATTTTCGTACGCATCGGCAATTTCTACAAGCTCCACGAAGAATGTCCACATTGAAAAGAAATCGTACACATAAAGCAATTTCGGCTCGTCTTCACTAACAACAGAATCTACCGTAGTTTCTTCCATCAAACGAATTTCCCCACTTTCCGAAAGGTCAAAAAGTGTGATTTCTTCGCCTTGATTCCAGTCATCATCTGTCAAATAAAACGATGCCATTTCATCACCTGCAAACCCAAAAGATTGCACAATGATATTGTGAAAATCCTCCAAAGTAGCATCTCCCTCAATAGCGATGTCTCGGAAAACATCTTCCTTCACATCAAGTATAACTCTAAATTTATATATCATTGGTTTCTAAAATATTATTTATCTTTCCATTTTCTTGCTAAAAGCGTGTTTTTCAACAACATAGCTATTGTCATTGGTCCCACACCACCTGGAACAGGAGTTATGTAGTCCGCTTTTTCTTTAACTTGCTCAAAATCAACATCTCCTACGATGCGATACCCTTTCGGAGCATTTGCATCTTCAAGACGAGTGATACCCACATCGATAACCGTAACACCTTCTTTGACCATATCGCCTTTCAAAAATTCTGGAATACCCAACGCCATCACGATAATGTCGGCTTGTTTTGTAATTTCCTTAATATTAGGCGTATAGCTATGGGTTAGGGTTACAGTAGCATTCCCTGGGTTGCCTTTCTGGCTGAGTAAAATACTCATCGGGCGACCCACAATGTGCGACCGACCGACTACCACTACGTGTTTCCCTTTGGTTTCCACGTTATGACGTTTCAAAAGTTCCATAATTCCGAAAGGCGTTGCAGGAATGAAAGCCTCCATATCCAAGGCTATTTTCCCAAAATTAGCAGGGTGGAATCCGTCCACATCTTTCTCAGGGTCAACGGCTAATAATACTTTTTGGCTGTCGATATGTTTCGGTAATGGCAACTGAACGATGTATCCGTCAATTTCAGGATTTTTGTTCAGTTCGTCAATTTTTTGTAATAATTCTGCTTCGGTAATTTCCGCAGGAAGCGTAACCAACGTAGATTCAAAACCTACTTGTTCACAGGCTTTTACCTTACTACCTACGTAAGTCAAACTTGCTCCGTCATTACCCACCAAAACCGCTGCCAAATGAGGAACTTTACCGCCTTTGGCTTTGATTTGTTTCACTTCTTCTGCAATTTCTTGCTTGATTTGTTCTGATGTTTTTTTTCCGTCTAATAATTTCATAATATGTTATATTATTTGGTAAATCATATATTATATTCAAGTAATAAAAGTAACTTTTAATTCTTCAGTTCTCTTAAAAAATATCTCACAGTTACTGTTTGATGTCGTTTATCTTCATCTATATACTCCGATAAAGTGATTTTTTCTTTATCAATATTCACATCTGGCTTTTTATGTGTTCCTATATTTAATAAACTTTAAGAAGGAAATCAATAGCATTACACAAATTATAATTATGTGAATTATTAAAAAAATAGAAATCTCTTCTGTTATAGAATAAATTTTATCTAATATAATTTGTTCTACACCAATTTGATGATTGATTCTTGAATAATTGTAATACAAAAATAATAATTGAAGAAACATAAAAATAGATAGGATTATAAAAATATTTTTACTATTTACTTTTAGCTTAATTTTCATATTATGTTGTATAACTGTATATGCAATAATCATACATATAATTAAAATATCAATGATTATAGTAATAATAAGTGTATTAGCAATACTATATATCAAATTTATCAAACTTAAATCCGTAACATTATTAACTGGGTCTTCAACTTGATATTTTATAGAGGTATAAAACCCTAAAATAATGAAAAAATCAAAAAAAATAAATATTAATAATCCCAATAAACTGCCAAGAGTTATAATTATTTTCCTTATCATTTTTATTTATCTTGGATAGAGACGCAACGCATTGCGTCTCTACGTAATTATCACCCAAAATAATTCCGTAATTGGTTTATGGAGGCAAAATTTTGAAACTTTATTTTAGCACTCGTTTTTTCTATCTGTGTGATAATGTCTTCCAATAATTGGTTGGGGATTTCCTCTGCTCCGCATAAATTGGCATCGAAATTAATCCCAACAGCTACGCCATCTTCGTACATTCCTAAGCACCAAAATTCCATAAATTCAGAAAGTGTAATTTTATCCACCTGATAATCAGCCCATTCCTCCTGACAGCAATTTTTTGCCATTATTTCATCTGACCAAAATGGGAAAACGGCAATCGGTTCACCCGTCTCTTCAACAAAAAATTCCGCAGACGGGCATACCGCTACTTCTTTTTTGTCCTTCAACGTGAATACAATCTGATTTTCAACGATTTGTTCTATAAATTTTTTGTACATTTTTTAGTTGAGAGCCTCAACACGCATTTTATTACTGAAATTTTACTAAGAATACATAGCAAATTTTTTGACTTTAACAAAGTATATTATTCTAATTATTTTTATGGAAATAAGAAAATTATCTTCGCATTCCTTGCATCATTTGCATCATTTTTTTGCCGCCTCCGCCTTGCATCATTTTCATCATTTTGCTCATTTGCTCGAATTGCTTCATTAGCTGATTTACTTCTTGAATGTCTCTTCCGCTTCCTTTGGCAATACGGCGTTTTCTGTTTGTATCAATAATTGACGGATTACTGCGTTCTTTCGGAGTCATTGAATAGATGATTGCCTCAATATGCTTGAATGCGTCATCATTGATATCCAAGTCTTTAACAGCTTTCCCTACGCCAGGTAGCATTCCCAAAAGGTCTTTCATACTTCCCATACGTTTGATTTGCTGAATTTGCTCTAAGAAGTCATCAAATCCGAATTGGTTTTTAGCAATTTTCTTTTGTAATTTACGAGCTTGTTCTTCATCAAACTGCTCTTGGGCTCTTTCCACAAGCGAAACCACGTCCCCCATACCCAAGATACGGTCAGCCATACGCTCTGGATAGAACACGTCGATAGCGTCCATTTTCTCGCCCGTACCTACAAATTTGATAGGTTTATCCACTACGGATTTGATAGAAATCGCAGCCCCACCACGCGTATCACCGTCTAATTTTGTAAGGATAACTCCGTCAAAATTAAGTACATCGTTAAAGGCTTTGGCGGTATTTACGGCATCTTGCCCCGTCATTGAATCCACCACGAACAGCGTTTCCTGCGGATTCAATGCCTTGTGGATGTTCGAGATTTCGTTCATCATCTGCTCGTCCACAGCCAAACGCCCTGCCGTATCGACAATTACTACGTTGTAACCATTGGTTTTGGCGTGTTGTACCCCTTTTTGAGCGATGTCTACTGGATTATTATTGCCTTTGTCCGAAAAAACTTCAACACCCACTTGTTCTCCCACAATGTGAAGCTGGTCAATCGCCGCAGGACGATACACATCACAGGCTACCAATAAAGGTTTTTTATTTTTTTTCTTTTTAAGGAAGTTCGCTAATTTACCCGAGAAAGTCGTTTTCCCCGAACCTTGCAATCCCGACATCAAAATCACAGACGGATTCCCCGAAAGGTTAATGCCCGTAGCATCGCCTCCCATTAATTCGGTAAGTTCGTCCTTAACGATTTTGACCATCAATTGACCTGGTTGTAACGAAGTTAATACACTCTGTCCCAGAGCTTTTTCTTTTACTTTGGTGGTAAAATCTTTGGCTATTTTATAGTTTACGTCTGCATCTAATAAGGCTCTACGCACCTCTTTGAGTGTTTCGGCAACGTTAATTTCGGTTATTTTTCCGTGTCCTTTAAGATTGTGTAACGCTTTCTCTAACTTATCACTTAAATTATCAAACATAATTTTATTATATTATTTTAGAATATGCAAAGGTAGTAAAATAATTGCAACTGGCAAATGAATTATCAGTTATCAAGAGGCCTTGACTCGCAATTTCTATTATTAAGATTTTTATCGTTTATAGAGGCTACCTACTTCTCAAACTTTAAAGAGCAAATCAACTGTGGAAGTGTATCTTTTCATCTGTATAATAAAAAACCTTTTGTTAATGTATTATTTAACAAAAGGTTTCTTTATATTTATATTTGAATTATTTACAAAGAGTTTTCTTTCTTTTGCATTACTGCTCCTGCTATTAGAGAGACTATAAAGCCAAAAAATAAACTTCCTATTATTGATAACGGAATAGCAAAAGCAGGAGATGACATTTTGCGTGCCATTTCTAAAGCCATTTCTATTTGATTTTCTGTAAAATTAGGATTTGATTTTATCATTTCAGTTCTTTGAAACTCTAATGTTTTCTCAATAAAATTAGGGTCAATTACATTAT
>JAUNHN010000146.1 GCA_030523915.1 Capnocytophaga sp.
AATAGCAAAGGTATAAAAAGAATTGAGAAAAGCAAAAAAGATTAAATAATATGCAAATAGCAAGGACTTTCAAAAGTTAAAAAACCGATTAAAAAGTTAAATAACATAAATACTTAGTTAAAAAAACAAATTAAAAAAGGATTGATATTTTTAGATTATAGTATTATTTTTTTGATAAACAAAAAGACTAAAACTCTGATTAACAAATAAATTTTATTTGGAATATAATCGTTAATACGTGAGATTTTTTTTTCTTATTTAATATTTAGAAAATTTAACATCTTTGCAGAAATAAAATTATTAAATATTTTTGCACGTTAAATATATAGCATATGAATAAATTTTTACTAACAATTATTTTGCTACTTACTACATTGGTAGCAAAATCTCAAGATTTGAATGCTTTTTCTATTGAGGTTATCCAAGGAGAATGCTATTCTGATTCAAAGTTAAAAATTACAGCACCTGCAGGTTTTCCTGTAACTCAATTGTCTGTGGAACTTGAAAAACCCGCTGTGGAAAATGGAACCCCGACACCTGCTGAGATACAAGAATTTGAAACCAGCGAATATGTGTTTGAATCATTAAAACCTGGGGTTTATACTGTTACGGTTATTAATGAGAATAATTGGGTTAAATCTGACCCTAAACCTACTACAATTACTTCTATTTATAGGAGTATCGAATTTTTAAATATAAGGACATTTTCGCCTTCTTGCCGTAATTTAGTAGATGGTAGAATAGAATTTACCATAGCTCCTAATACGGGCAAAGGTCCTGATTTTTCGGTTTATATTACGACTTTGGACGGAGCCACAGTTCTTGTTCCTCCACAAACTTTTAGCCGTACAAACGCAGCACAAGCTATTACTGTGGCTATTAGCGGAAATAATACAAACCCTCTGAATCAAAATCAAAGAGTTTTAATCAATGTTCAGGATATGACTGGTTCTGTTGCTAATTGTGAAATTCGTAAGGAAATAGCCAATATTCCTTCTATTAATTCGGATATTGATTGTCTTGAAATTATAAAATTAGGAGAAGCCTCTCGCATTCAGACAGATGCAAATTGTAAGCATCGTATTACTTTTCGCATACAGAGAAAAGATAATGGAAATATTGCTCCTGTAGTTAATTACATACAAAATAATCCTGCTGGAATTGCACTCATAAAGCGAACAAAAAGAGATAATGCTGGTAATATAATTAGCGAAGATGAGTATGACATAACATCTTCTTTTAGAACGGGTTTTGACCTTGTACCTGAATATTTTTCGTTTGTAACTGATTATATATTTGACGAAGGAGACGAAATTCAGATTACTGTAAATATAGGAATGACACCCATCAAGGAACGTTTTATTTTAGCAGGAATGAACCCTACTACCCATCCGCCTACTACGGCTTATCAAGTTCCTATCGCGATGTTTAACTATTCTCAATTTTCTTGTGACCCCAATGGATTACTAATGTTTTTAGCTCCTTATTGGTACAGAAAAGATTTTCCTAACTTAGACAATCCGTCAGCTCCTGCAAGTTTTCATAAATATGAATGGTATCAAGATTTGAATACGTATCTAACAGAAGACCAACTCTATAACCAAGGAATGGAAGGTTACTATTTTGAATTATATAAATTTGTTTCGGGAAATTGGGTGCGTTACACACAAAATCCTATTCCTTCGGGACATCCTCTATTTATGAATCACGTTTCGGGGCAAATAGTTTGGGATAGCCCAACAAAGAATTTAGTAGATTTGACCGCTGCTGGTGAAGGACTTTATAAAGTAATATATCGTAAAACGGGAACACCTGCTTGCTATACGCCTTCAAGTGAAAGACATATCAACAAGATTACCACAAGTTCATTAACTAATTTCTTTACAGGAATTGATATAGCCAGAGGGGTATTTGAAAATACGGTTGCTTTTAGAAAAAGAGTAGAGCCAATGGTCTTTAATTATCCTTTGACGGTAACTTTCAAGCCTTCGGGGGTTACAATACCAGCGGGAGGAACATATCCTGTTACATTTGACACGTCATTGCCTTTTGATAATGGAACTACACATCAACGTACGGTAAATTTCCCAGTAGTTAAACAAGTAATTAGTGCAGAATCAGTAAATAACAATATTATTTTTGGTGATTTCCCACCAGGTTATTATGATGTAGAGGTGTCTGATAATTGCGGAAATACAGTCAACAGAACTATTAATTTCGATACTCCTACCGTATACGGATATAATGATGTGAGGGTAGAGTATGGTTGTAGAACTTCTGCCATTCGATACAACATAGGTGATGAACTCCGTATAGGTTCTGTAGGTTATGCAACCGTAGTTCTATACAGAAAAAATACTAATGGCGATTGGATTTATGTTCCTAATCCAGCTGTAAGATTTTCACAAATGGCAGGAATTTTCCAAAACCTTCCTGCAGGAGAATATAAAGTTCGTGTTTATAATATGAGCTATGACAGAGCTAAAACAATAGCAGCTTCTGGAGTTATAAATCCTGTTGCTTCTGGAGCTTTGATAGGGTATACTTTGACTCCTGAATTTAGCAATTATTTAGCTGGTGGAGGGCGAGAAATAGATAGAGGTTCTTCCCGACAAATATTTAATGAAAAAGAAGTAATTATCCGAGAAATAAGTCCTTTACAAGTTGATGTCATCGGAACTTCGTGCGATGCTTCGGCGGGTAAAGGTATGGTTGTGGTTAATATTCTAAATCAGCAAGACATTCGTTATCCTCTTACATTTACCTTATACAGAGAAAGTACCACAGGAACAAGAAATTACGTAACTCAAGTAGTTTATGATGAGGCATCGGGGGCGAAAAGTCATATTTTTACAAACCTAACTGATGGCAAATACCATGTAGCTGTTAATCACCTCTGTGCAACAACCGATTATGAAACCAGAGTAACTGCCAATACCTACGCAAAACCTATAATTCGTGCCGTATCAGAAACACAAAATCCGTGTAATGGAGATATTGTGCGACTTACTTTCAGCGGGTCAGAAGTATTATTCGATATTGATTGGTATGTAATCAATACAGATGGTAGTAGAACTCACATAGGTACAGGGAAAACTATCCGACACACTATATCAAGTACTACCCAATTTATAGCTGATTATAAATTGAAAAATTTAACTTCGGTTTGTGGAACTACTGAGGGGTCTACCAGTCCGCTGACAGTGGCTTTCACTTCGGACACTACACCTCCTATAATTTCGGGTTGCCCTACATCTCCCATTGTAGTAAATGCAGCAATAGGAAAATGTAGTGCAATAGTTACTTGGGGTACAGTAACTGCTACTGATGCTTGTAAATGGACTCATTCCCAAACACACAAAAGCGGAGATGAATTCCCAATAGGTACACATACAGTAACTTACACTTTTACAGATACTTCTGGAAATACAAGCACATGTACATTCAATGTAATAGTACGTTCCAACGCATTGGATATAGATGTAGATGCAACGTACATTGATGGAACAGGAAGCGTACTTTCTGGAGCATTGGCACTAAACCAGCAATTTCAGTACAGAATTTATTATAAAAATATAGGGGAAGAAAATACTACAACCTCTACTTTGAGTATTACATTCTCTGACAATCCGTATGTAACCATAGGAGAACCTACATTAACCTATGCTGCCGAAGGTGCTTTTGTACCAACTTATACACAATCAGGACGTACCTTTACTTTCGTAATTCCAAAAGAAACTCTCAGAGGCAATAGCGAACGACGCATCATATACATTCCTCTCCAAGTTAATGGCGATTATGAGCAAATAGGCAAAGCATGTATGAACTTCCTTGCTACCAAATATGTAATGGAATATGAAGGTGGAAACCAAAATTGTCAGATACCAAAACAAACCAAAACAGCTACTAATACCATTGAAATTTCTACTGAAAATAATGAACGTATGGAATTGTTCTGTGCGGGGTCGTCATTGGCATTAACCGCTACAGATGGCTTCGACTCATACAGATGGTATAATAATGGAACGTTAATTAATTCGGCTACTTCCAGAGTTTATACAGCTACAACCGCAGGAACTTATACCGTAGAGAAAATCAAAAATTGCAATGGAACTACCTTTATAAGCAAAGAAATAATTAATTTTCAAGAATACAATACATCGGCTACAGACCCTATTAGAACTCAAGCCAACGGAGGAGCTACTTGTGGCTCTGACGGACGATGGACAAGCCATTTCATACTTTGCAATGAAACTTCGAGAGACATCAAAGTAAATTTCATAAACACTCAATTGGAATGGCAACGTTACTACGGAACAAGTACGAACAGTCGTTGCCCTGATTATGGAGGCGATTGGCGTACCGACGCAAATGGTGTAGATAATACTTTTACAGCAAATACTCAAGGAAAGTACCGATTGATAGCCACTTCAAGCAATGGATGCCAAGCATACTATTACTTTGATGTGTATTTGAACACCCTTGCTGGAGAAATAGTACAGCCAGTAGGGCATATTACGAATTACCAACCTGGAAACTTTACCGTCAGAATGGTAACAGAAGGCATTCCTTACCAATACACTTTACGAAACTCTATAGGGCAAATCGTAAACGGAATTAACAATGCCACAGGTTCACACGAATACCGAATTACAGGAATTTCTGACCCAGGCGAATATACAATAGAAGTAACTTCACCTAATTTAGCGAATTGTTCTGTAATATTTAAAACTCAAATTCAAAAACAAACTCAACTAACCGCCAATGCCACACCAAGAGCTTGGACAGATTGTAACTTACTTAACATCCGATTTGAAGCTCAAGGAGGTCTTGCTCCATATTCATTTGCTATTTGGAAAATAGATGACGAACAGCTATATACTAACTATACTTCTATTCCAGCTTCGGCATTTAATATAGCTACTATTCCAGCAGGGCAAAGTTTTACAGAACAGCAAGTAAATATCACTCGCCCAGGAGAATATATTTTTGTTACCAAAGATGCTAACGGAGCTTATGCCGAAACACCTAAAATAGCAATTTATCCTGAAGGAGTAAACGGATATACCATTAGTACGAAAGATATTACTTGTGGATTTGCACCAAATTCAGGACAAGTATCGGTAACATTTAATTCAAGTTTACAAAATATCATTACAGAATTACATAGATTAGATACTAATGGAAACCGAGTAGAATCATACACTCCAAACGCATCAGGCTTCTATGACGGACTTATTGCAAGCAAATACGAATTGGAAATAAGTATTCGAAAAAGTGGAATAAAAATATGCCAATATATCAATCCGCTTGAAATCCGTTCCGATGAAAATACATTACGTGCATTTGCAGGTGTGGTAGAAGACGAGTCGTGTGATGTGAATTCTCCAAAAAGATACAAAGTACACGTAAATAATGTAAGTGGAGGTTCTGGTACTGGCTACCAATATAGCTCTAACGGAGTAAATTATGGAACTTCTAACGTGTTATATTTGAATGCTTCAGGAACTGTATACGTAAAAGACAGTAATGGCTGTCCTCTTGAAATTCAAGTAAATATTACGCCATTGGTTCCACCTACTATTTCGGTAAGCAATGTAGAATACACTTGTAGCGGAAAAGGAACTTTTACCGTTACAGCT
>JAUNHN010000147.1 GCA_030523915.1 Capnocytophaga sp.
TAACAAAAAAATTGGATCAAATTTGATTTGTTTGTAATAATTAGATTCGTAATGTATTGATTTTTAAATGTTTAATAAATATCTTATTTAGCTTAGATTAAGTTACCTTGTATATTCAAACTCTTAAAATCTGCTTCAAATTTCATATTTTGTTCAATTAGTTTTGTTTGTATTAAACTAATTAATATATTTGTCGAAATATTTTCTCAAGAAAATCGTAAAATTAGTATTAATGAAAAGAATAATTATCAAAACATTGACTGTCAGTGCTTTTGCGGTGCTTTTGGTGTCGTGTGCCGCTCGGAAAAAATACGAGCGTCCACAGGTGGTACACCAAAACCTCTTTCGTACCGAAAACCTCGCTACCGACAGCCTAAGCTCCGCCAATGTGTCGTGGAAAGCCATCTTTACCGATGCCACGCTCCAACAGCACATTGACAAAGCCTTGCAAAACAATTTAGACATTCGCGTGGCATTGCAAAACATCGCTGCGGCGGAAGCAAACCTCAAACAGACAAAACATCTTTTCGTGCCAATAGTTTCTGCATCAGCAACTTACAACCGAAATACACTCTCGCTAAACACTCTTTCGGGGGCTTCTGTAACTAAAAGAAATTACGATTTGTGGGATTTAACAGGAAATATTTCGTGGGAAGCCGACATTTGGGGCGAGTTAAGTGCCAGAAACAAAGCTACTTACGCCACATTCCTTTCTACGGTGGCGGCTCATCAGGCGGTAAAATCGGAAGTGGTAGCAACCTTAGCCACAGCCTATTACCAACTTTTGATGTACGACAAACAGCAAAAAATATTAGAAGAAACCATCAATCTTCGGCAACAAACCCTCGAAACTACCAAAGCCCTCAAAGAATCGGGTGTTACTACCGAAGTCGCCGTTCAGCAGAGCGAAGCCTTAGTGTATAACGCACAGGCTCAATTGGTTACGGTTAAAAATTTGATTTGGTCGTTAGAAAATACCATAGCCGTTTTGCTCGGCGAAGAACCGCACAAAATCGAACGTACAAGCCTTGAAATTCAGCAGTTTCCGACTGACTTTCAGCAAGGTTACGCTCTGAGTTTGCTCGAAAACAGACCTGATGTGATGCGTGCCGAACAAAATCTCATCAACGCCTTTGAGCTTACCAATGTGGCTCGGTCGGCGTTTTACCCCACATTGACGCTTACGGCTCGTGGCGGACTTACCAGCGTGGACATCGAAAAGTGGTTCTCGCCCCAGTCGTTTTTTGCCAATCTCATCGGCGGACTTACGCAACCCTTGCTCAACCAACGCCAAATTCGCACCCAATACGAGGTAAGCCAAGCCAATCAAGAAATTGCGTTGCTCAACTTCAAAGAAACCTTGCTCACGGCAGGAAAAGAGGTGTCGGACGCGATGCAAAATTTCAGTTCGCAAGACGAATTTATTCAGCTGAAAATCAAAGAAATGGAAGCCTATCAACGGGCAACCGATTATTCTAAAGAACTCTTTAACAGCGGATTGGCGAATTATTTGGAGGTCATCACAGCAGAAGTAAACCGACTTAATGCCGAGCTTTCGGTGGCAAATGCCCAATTTGTGCGAATGCAATACGGCATCACGCTTTATAAAGCTCTTGGCGGAGGTTGGAGATAAGATATTGATTATGAAAAAGATAGAAAATATAGACGAAGCCCTTTTGCAGGATTTGGTACAGATGTATATCGACCAATTTGGATATTCGCCCATAGCTGCCAAAATTTGTGCGTATCTGAAACTTGATTTCACCAAAGAAGGAGTTACCTTTGACCAATTACAAGAGGCTCTTGGCGTGAGTAAAGGTTCTATTTCGCTGAATTTGAGGAGTTTAATAGACAAAGGTGCTGTGTTGGAATTTAATAAGTTTGACGATAGAAAAACGTATTTTGCCTATAATCAGGACTATATGACCTTTTGGCTAAAGGATTATATCCGAAAATTAGAAAAACGATTGGATATTTTACAGCGTTTGCAAACATCGGCAATAGCATCGCATTTAGAATGTGATAAATACTTAAAAAAGAGCGAATTACATCAAGAATTATTACGAAAAGGAATAGAAAATTTTAAAGAAACATTGTCAAAAGTAGAATCGATATGAGAAAATATATTTTTTGGGCAAGTAGCCTATTTTTCATCGCTTGTAATGAAAAACCACAACAAGCTCCGCAGGGCGTTCGTGAGTTGCCCGTAATTAAGGTGGGCGAACAGAGTAGCACCTCGCAACTGTCTTATCCTGTGAACATTGAGGGAATTGTAAACAGCCCTGTTCAGGCTCGTGTGTCGGGGTATATTACGCAAGTTTTGGTAGACGAAGGGGCAACGGTAAGCAAAGGGCAACCGCTTTTTAGGTTGGAAACCCAAGCGTTGAGCCAGTCGGCTCAAGCTGCAAAATCAGCCGTAGATGCAGCTCAGGTGGAGGTTAATAAACTTGTTCCGCTGGTGGAAAAAAACATCGTGAGCAATGTGCAACTCGAAACCGCCAAAGCCAATCTGAACCGTGCCAAAGCCAGTTATGCCGAGGTGAACGCCAATTTGGATTACGCCATCGTTCGGGCTCCTGTGAGTGGCGTGGTGGGTGCGATAAACTTCCGCGAAGGAGCGTTGGTAACGGCAAATTCTACCATACTTACCTCAGTATCAGATGTAAAACAGGTGTATGCGTATTTCTCGATGAACGAAAAAGAATATTTGGATTTTTTAGAAAGAGCCAAAGGCAAAACGATTTCCGAAAAGCTGAAAAACCTCCCCGAAGTAACCTTATTACTTGCCAACGGGCAGACGTATTCGCACAAAGGAAAGATAGAAACCGTTACAGGTCAGGTAGATGCGACTACGGGAAGCCTTCGTTTTCGGGCTACTTTTGACAATCCTGAGAAGTTACTCACCAATGGAAATAGTGGTACGGTGCTGATTCCAGAGGTGTACGACAACAGCGTAGTAATCCCAGAAATGGCAACTTTTGAACAGCAAGGGGTGGTTTTTGCCTACAAAGTGGAGCAAGATACGTTAAAACAAGTGATTATTACCCTTAAAAATCGCAGTAACAATCTCGCTGTGGTAGAAGAGGGGATAAAGAAAGGCGATGTTATTCTGGTTCAAGGACTTAACTCGGCTCGTAGCGGAATGCGAATCAAACCGAAAGAAGTGTCTATGGACAGTTTAGTGAATGCTATAAAGCCTGTTTTTAGGTAGTTTTACACACACAAGACAGAAAGCCAAAGTCAGCGAAAACTTGGCGTTGAGTATATGGTGTATAAAACAAAATTTTCAAGTGTGATTGAAAATTTTTATATTTGCAGAAAATTTTCAAATACAGTTGAAAATTTCTACTTAATTTATAAAATATTCAATTATGCTTGAAATTCTTAATGCTATCAGAAAGTATAATTTTTGGGAGGCTAATCGGATAGATTTGGGGTATCAACGTCATTCATACACCGACAAAATTAGTCAATACGTGGGAAATCGGTTGGTGAAAGTGCTTGTAGGTCAGCGACGTGTGGGCAAAAGTTACGTACTCAGACAAATTGCAGCGAAACTTATTTCGGAGGGAATTTCTGCCGAAAATATTCTGTATATCAATAAAGAATATATGGAAATGACCACCCTGCGGACGGCTTTCGACTTGGAAGAATTTTACCAAACCTATCGAAAAACGCTCAAACCCAACGGAAAAGTATATATTTTTGTTGATGAAATTCAGTATATAGATGAGTGGGAACGTTTTGTAAACTCTCATTCTCAGGACTTTGCCGAGCCGTGCGAATTGTTTATCAGTGGTTCTAATTCTGAACTGTTATCTGGTGAATTGGCAACAATGCTATCAGGCAGATACGTTGAATTTCAAATATTTCCGTTTAGTTATTCAGAATATTGTGGTATCACAAAGCAAGAAAAAGGAGCGGAGAGTTACAAAAAATTCTTGCAAACAGGAGCTTTGCCCGAGTTATTTCATTTGCCGAGCGAAGAAATGAAGCGAAACTACATATCTTCTATTAAAGATACGGTTATGTTACGCGACATTGTTAATAGATATAAGATAAAGGATGTCAAGTTGTTAGAGGATTTGTTTGTTTTTTTGGTAAACAATGCCTCGAATCTGATTTCCATAACGAATATCATCAATTATTTTGCTTCAAAGAAACGAAAAACCAATTATGAAACACTTTCGAGTTATATCAATTATTTAGAAACTTCTTTTTTGGTGCATCGGACTGAGCGATATAATATTAAAGGAAAGGATGTGATTTCGGGGAATAATAAGTTCTATATGAATGATTTAGCGTATCGGAATTACCTATATAGTGGATTTGGTTACGGATTGGGCTATTCCTTAGAAAATGCGGTGTATATCAGTCTTAAAAGGCTTGGTTATCAGGTATATGTAGGAGCAATAAAGGATAACGAAGTTGATTTTGTAGCCTTAAAAGGCGACCAAAAAGTATACGTTCAGGCAACCTTACAATTGGCAGATAATCAAGTGATTGAAAGAGAATATCGCTCGTTAAAACTCATTGATGATAATTTTAAAAAATACGTAATAAGTTTGGACGATTACAAAATCCCGACCAACGAAGGTATCAAACACCTTTCGGCGTGGAATTTAGAAGAAGAATTAGCAGAAAAATAAAAAGTAAACCATTTGACGAAGCGATAGATGCAATGTATACGAAGTCTTTGATTTTTAAATACTTAATTAAACAAAACCGAATAACGAAACTAAATTAAAAAACAAGAGATATGAAACCTATTTTAACAGTATTAAGTGTGTTTTTTGTGCTTTCTTTCAGCAGTTGCACAACAAATAAATCAGCAGAGGCAAATACAAAAACCATAACCGAAAGCCAAGAAACCGTAGAAGAGATTCGCGAGATAGCTTCGTACTCTTCGATAAGTATAAGCAGCGTTTTAAAGGTTATTCTTACCGATTCGTTGCAAGGGAAAATCCTTTTGAAGGCAGATAAAGACATCATTCCGTTTGTAAAAACCGAAATTAAGGGCAATCGCTTGGAAATTTATAGAAAAAAAAGCGATAATTACAAGAAAAAAGATATTATTTTGTATGTTCCATCTCAAGGAGTTAATGAAATTTTGGCAAGTGGCGTTACAATTATTGAAACGCAGAACGAAATTACCGCCGATGCCTTTTCGGCTGATTTCAGTGGGGTAAGTAAAGGGAATTTAAACCTGAAAACCAACCATATAAAGCTGAATTTGAGCGGTGTTTCGGAAGTAACATTGAACGGTGCGGCACAAACGATGGATTTAATAGCAAGTGGTTCGAGCAAAGTTAATGCAAAGGGTTTCATCACCCAAAAAACAGAAGTAAATGTTAGTGGAGCTTGTAACATCGAGCTTTTTGCCGAAGAGTCGATTGCAGGAACACTCAGCGGAGCCTCTTCGATTACCGCTAACAAGCCAAAAATACAAAATATAGAAGCATCAGGAGTAAGTTCTGTGAATTGGAGGTAGTATAAAGGGATATTTTTTTATAAAATTTAATCTTTTTATTCTAATTTGAAGTGTTTGGAACGTTATTTCAAGTCTCATGAATACAATTTGAAGTCTCGGGAAC
>JAUNHN010000148.1 GCA_030523915.1 Capnocytophaga sp.
ATACTTTTTTAATTCTTATTTAATAATCTCATCTAATTTATTTTCGAGGATTTCCCCGCGTAGATTGTGTGCGATGACAATTCCATCGTTGTTAAGTAGTAATGTAAAAGGAATTCCACTCATTCCATACTGATTTACTGCTTCGCTTTTCCAGCCTTTCAGGTCAGAAAGATGTATCCACGGCAATCCGAGTTTGTCAATCGCTTTTTTCCATGCATCAGCGTCTTCATCAAGCGAAACACCTACTATTTCGAGCTTCCCTTTGTGTTTTTCGTACAACTTAATCAGTTCAGGCATCTCCTGACGGCAAGGACCGCACCAGCTTGCCCAGAAATCAACCAAAACTATCTTGCCTTTGCCCACATAATCCGATAATTTAGCCGTTTTTCCGTCGGGAGTTTGCATTGTAAGGTCTACAAAAGGCTTATTTACATTGGTTTTTTGCTGTACATCCATTTGTCCTTTCATTCCCATCAGTTCTTTATCGGTATGAAACTTCGCAGGAATCTGGCTAAAATATGATAAATTCTCATCAAGTGTATTTTCAAAGTAAGTTTGTTTGAAAAGAAGCACACCAATCGGGTTAGTGATATTATCTTTGAGTCCTTTTCGCACCACATCAGAATGTTTTTTCTCGATAGCATCTACTTTATCCATCTTTTCTTCCATAAGCTCTTTGCTCATCGTGGAATCTCGGTCTATTTCATCGTAAATAACATTCATTTCAGCCAAAAGAGCATCGGCTTCCGAGCGAATTTTCTGATACGTATCATTAAGAGGTGTCCCTACTGCCGAAACTTTGCCTTTATCCAATTTAATTTGAATGTCGCCATTCTCAAGGAAGAAATCCACCGAGAAAACATCGTCCTTTACAAGGCAAGTTACATATCGTAACGCGGTAGAATCTTGCACTCCTTTGAAAGAAAAGGCTCCATTTTTAACCAAAGTGGAATCTAACCCCGTTCGTTTCATATTTTCAATCTTTTCCAGGTAAACCATATCCCCATCGGAAGCTCCTTCAACGGTTCCGTTGATTACAAACCCTGTTTTTTTGTCGCCTTTACACGCCACCAGCCCAGCAAAAGCGATGGCAATTAGCATTATTTTTTTCATTATATAATTGATATTTAAAATTTTTAAAGGTAAAATAGAAAATATAGATACTATGCTACAAATTGTTGTACAAATTGTGCATAATATCATCACTAAATTCAAAATTAAATTACGAATCACAAAATAATTACCTACTGACCTTGAAGAGGTCATATATTTATAGCATTATTTTATAATAAAATTCTTTCAAGAAATAGTTACACAAAAAAAATATATCGGCAACCTCGCCGACATATTTTTTTAATTCTTATTTAACAACCTCTTCCAATTTATGTTTGAGAGTTTCGCCGTATAAATCACGTCCTATAATAATTCCTTCGGCATTAAGCAAAACAGCAAAGGGAATAGCGTTAATTCCGTACTGTTTTATCGCTTCACTTTTCCAGCCTTTCAGGTCAGAAAGTTGTGTCCAAGGTAATTTGAGCCTTTCAATCGCATTTTTCCACGCATCAGGTTTCTCATCAAGCGAAACACCCACGATTTCCACCTTATCTTTGTGTTTTTCATAAAACTTTATAAGTTCAGGCTTCTCCCGAATGCAAGGTCCGCACCAGCTTGCCCAGAAATCAACCAAAAGCATCTTGCCTTTACCCGCATAATCCGATAATTTAGCCGTTTTTCCGTCGGGAGTTTGCATTGTAAGGTCTACAAAAGGTTTATTGACATCGGTTTTTTGTAGTGCATCTAAATGTTCTTTGATTTGTACCAGTTCTTTATCGTTATGAAACTTCGTAGGAAGCTGACTAAAATATGATAAACTCTCATCAATTGGATATCCTAAATAAGTTTGTTTGAAAAGAAGCAAACCAAGTGGGTTTGTAATATTCTCCTTCATTCCTTTTTGCAATACATCGGAGTATTTCTTCCTGATAACATTTATTTTATCCATTTTCTCCTCAATAAGTTCCTTGCTCATCGTGGTATCTCTGTCCATTTCATCGTAAATGACATTCATTTCAGCCAAATGAACATCAGATTCCGAGCGAATTTTCTGATACGTATCATTAAGAGGTGTTCCCACTACTGAAATTTCGCCTTTATTCAACTTTATTTGAATATCGCCATTCTCAAGAAAGAAATCTACCGAGATAGCATTGTCCTCAATAGGGAAAGTTACATATCGTAACACGGTAGAATCTTGCACTCCTTTGAAAGAAAAAGCTCCATCTTTAACGAAAGTAGAATCCAAACGAATTCTTTCCATACCCTCACCTTTTTCCAGATAAACTACATCGACGTCGGAAACTCCTTCAACGGTTCCGTTGATTACAAAACCTGTCTTTTTGTCATCTTTACACGCCACCAGCCCAGCAAAAGCGATGGCAATTAGCATTATTTTTTTCATATCATTGATTATTTAAAAATTTTTAAAAGCAAATAAAACCTAAATACACATTTAATTGTGCAAAACAAAGGCTTTTACTATCAGTTGCTGCTACACAAAAAGCACAGCTCCTACGGTTACGAAACTCGTTTCATCAATAAGGATTGCTCCGCCATTAGTGCGAATTTGCTGATAACTATCATACGCCAAAGGCGAAGCTGTTTTGAGTTGTACTTTTACCACTTCGTTTAGGTTTGCCTGTGCCACGCCTGTTTGTTGCTCCAGCGTATTTACATCGAGCTTGTGGTCGATGCTTTTTACCATCACAGGGACGAGTTTGGTATTGTGTTGAAGCAAATATCGATTGCGAACACTCATTGGCTTATCGTCCATCCAGCAGACAATAGCCTCCATTTCCTGACTTACTTTCAGTAAGGAATCCTCTTTGGCAATCACATCGCCACGGCTTACATCTACATCTTCTTCCAGATGCAATACGGCACTCTGCGGAGCGAAAGCCTCCATAACTTCCTTATTATTGATTTCAACAGAAGCAATAGTAGCCGAAATTCCAGACGGATAGACCTTCACTTTATCGCCCTTGCGGAAAATTCCACTCTCAATCCTTCCTGCATAACCGCGATAGTCGTGCAAATCATCGGTTTGGGGGCGAAGTACCAACTGCACAGGGAAACGCCCATTAACCAAGTTGGTCGATGACTGTAACTCGATGGTTTCAAGCAAGTTCAAAAGCGTGTTTCCGTTGTACCAATTTATATTTTCGGAGGTATCAACGATATTATCCCCGTTCAAGGCACTAATAGGAATGTACGTGATGTTCTTTAGTCCCAACTGTTTTGCCACCTGCTGATACTGCCCAACGATTTCATTGTAACGGGATTCGCTGTAATCCACCAAATCCATTTTATTTATCGCCACCACTACATACGGAATGTTCAAAAGCGAAGCAATAATCGAATGCCTTTTAGTTTGCTCAATCACCCCGTTTCGGGCATCAATCAAGATGATAATTAGGTCGGAGTTGGAAGCTCCTGTAACCATATTCCGCGTGTATTGGATATGTCCCGGAGCGTCGGCAATGATGAATTTACGTTTCGGGGTGGAAAAATATTTGTAGGCTACATCGATGGTGATTCCCTGCTCGCGTTCGGCACGAAGCCCGTCGGTAAGCAAAGCCAAATCCACCGAACCGTCTTCTCGATTTTTCGAACTCCTTTCGAGAGCTTCCATTTGGTCGATTAAAATATTTTTACTATCGTAAAGAAGCCTCCCGATGAGCGTACTTTTCCCGTCATCGACACTTCCAGCGGTTAAAAATCGTAATATGTCCATTCTATAATGGTTAAAATCGTGTTTACTTTGTTATTTTTTATCTTCGATGCCGTACTCTCTCCACTGGGTTTGCGGAATATCCAACTTGATGCGTTTCTTAGCCTCGGCATATTGCTGTTGAAGCAACTTGTGCGACTCTTCCAGCACTTTGGTTTTTGATTTAAGGTCGGCTTTTAGCTTTTCCTGCTCACTGTTTAGTTTTTGCACCTCATCTTTAATGCGTTCGATGTTGTTGATGAAAGTTTCATCAATCCCCGCTGGAAGTGTTTCCTTGTTGTTTTTAAGTCCGTCAATCATTAGTTTGCTTTCAAACAGACTGTCTGCGTATGATTTTGTTGCCATTTTATTTTAATTTTAAAAGTTAATACACTTATTTATATCACTCAAAGTTTTAATCACTTTCCTTTTCACATCAGGAACCTACCTTTTTGACTCGGACACCTTCCTTTTCTTTTCGGGCAAGTCCCCCTTTGCTTCGGGCAACTCCCTTTTTACTTCGGGAAGATGATTTTTAGCTGAATTTATCTATTTTTATTCCAAAAACAAATCAATCTTCATTCAAAAAGCCTTCCTTTTTTAAAAATACCCATTCTTTTTTCTATCCTCCATAGCGGCTTCGGAGATTTTGTCGTCGATGCGAGTTTCGCCGCGTTCGCTGGTGCGGGTGGCGGTTATCTCGTTGATAATATCGTCTATGTGGTAGGCTTCGGACTCCACGGCGGCAGTACAAGTCATATCCCCCACAGTACGATAACGAACCTTTTTCTTCAATATCACATCGCTTGCCTCTACCTGAATGTAAGGCGACACGGCAATAAGCTGTCCGTTGTGGTCAATCACCTCCCTTTCGTGCGAAAAATACACGCTCGGAAGCTCGATGTTCTCTCTGCGAATGTAATTCCACACATCTAACTCCGTCCAGTTGCTGATGGGAAACACCCGCACATTCTCCCCTTTGTGAATCTTCCCGTTGTAAGTGTGCCACAACTCGGGGCGTTGTAGCTTGGGGTCCCACCCGCCGAAATCATCGCGGACGGAGAAAATTCGCTCCTTGGCACGGGCTTTCTCCTCGTCTCTTCTGGCTCCGCCGATGCAGGCATCGAACTCAAACTCGGCGATGGTGTCCAAAAGCGTGAAGGATTGCAAGGCATTGCGACTGGCGAACTTCCCTTTGGGTTCGGTCAATCCTTTGGCTTTAATGGTGTCTTCTACCTTGCGAACGATGAGCTTTTCGCCCAACTTCTTTACTAAATTGTCGCGAAAGTCCAAGGCTTCCTGAAAGTTATGCCCCGTATCAATATGCACCAGCGGAAAGGGAAACTTGCAGGGGCGAAACGCCTTCAAGGCGAGATGCACCAAAACAATCGAGTCCTTGCCTCCGCTGAACAAAAGTGCGGGTTTCTCGAACTGCCCGCCCACTTCTCTGAAAATATGTATGGCTTCCGCCTCCAATTGGTCTAAATAATCCATTTTGTTTTTATTTAATATTTATTAAATAGCTGTATAACCGTTGTTAATAATATGTAAAATATGATAGCTACCGTGTCAGGCTGTGTCGCTACTCTGTCAGGCTATATCACCACCCTGTCAGGCTGAGCGAAGTCGAAGCCTTATTGTGTTGCCACCCTGTCAGGCTGTATCGCTACCCTGC
>JAUNHN010000149.1 GCA_030523915.1 Capnocytophaga sp.
AATCATTCCCACATAAATAGGAGCTTGCATCCAGAAAACAGGCGTTCTTCCCAGCATCACATCTCGAAGCGTTCCTCCGCCAAGCCCCGTAACAAAGGCTATGATAAATATACCGAATAAATCCAAGCGTTTTTCACGTGCCGCCAAAGCTCCCGATATAGCAAATACAAAAACTCCTGCTAAATCAACAATATAAAATAAATTCATCACTGTTTTTTTCAAACGGCAAAAATAATCGAATAATACTAAAAAATGAAAACAAAAGCATTAAATATTTTTATTTTGCTAATCCATTCAAAATCAAACAGAAGCTATAATAGACATTTTTGTAATTTAAAATAACAAAACTTTAACACCCTATCATAATGCCTAATAATGTTACAATTAGGTCATTATAACATCGTTTTAACATTTAAAAAGTTTGCTTTTGAAAGAAAAATGTTCGTATCTTCGCACGAAGAAAATATAATACATAAATATGGGAATTTTTGATAAACGTGAAAGCTACAAACCTTTCGAATATCCAGAAGTAATGGAGTTTGTAAATGCAATGCATAAATCATTTTGGGTACATTCAGAAGTAGAATTTACCGCTGATATTCAAGATTTTAAATCAAATTTATCTATCATTGAAAAAGAAGCCGTAAAACGTGCTTTATTAGGAATTGCTCAGGTAGAAATATCTGTCAAAACATTTTGGGGCGACCTATACGACCTATTCCCAAAGCCTGAATTCAACGGACTTGGAGCTACTTTTGCCGAATGCGAATTCCGCCATAGTGAGGCATATTCACGTCTTTTAGAAGTTTTGGGCTACAATAACGAATTTGAAAACTTATTAGAAGTACCTATTTTTAAAGAACGAAATATTGTTTTAAAAGAATACTTAGCCAAAAATAAAGAAAATGCGATGGAGCGTATTTTGTTCTTTACTTTAATCATTGAAAATGCGTCTCTTTTCAGCCAATTTGCTACAATTTTATCTTTTACTCGCTTTAAAGGATATATGAAAAATGTAGCTAATATTATTGGCTGGACATCCGTTGATGAGCAGTTACATGCCAATGCAGGAATTTATATCCTAAAAAAAATATTTGAAGAAAATCCAAAAATGAAAGAAGTAGCTAAAGAAGAAGCTACTAAATTCATTCAAAATTATATCATTTTGGAAGACAAGATGTTAGACTGGATTTTTGAAGAAGGAGAAATTGACTTTTTCTCGAAAAAAGATTTAGCAAACTATATGCGTTATCGCCTTGATGATTCACTAACGCAATTAGGTTTAGGTAAGCCATTTGGAATTACTAATGATGAAGCAAAACCTATGCTATGGTTTGAGGAGGAAGTATTTAGCAATGAATTAGATGATTTTTTTGCAAAAAGACCAACTGCTTATACAAAGCACGATAAAAGCATCAGTGAAGATGATTTATTTTAACCAAATTTAGATACTCTATTCTTTTCTTAGATAAAAAATATGAAATTACATCAAAAAGAAATTCTAATAGGACTGATAACAGGGCTGATAGCAAATGCGTTAGGAATATTACTTTATGTTATGATTTTCTCAAAATATAGCATTTCTATGACTCTGCAAGACGCTTTTCAAAAAGGATATTTGGGAGCATTAATAGGGTTAGGAGGATTGCTTGATTTGGCTTCTTTTTTTCTCTTTTTGCGTTTGGGACGTGATGAAAGAGCCAAAGGAGTGCTAATGGCATCAATACTTTTAGCATTAATTATTTTGGGATTGCAATTTTTTTAATGAAAATTTGTATAAAAATAAAACTTATCAAAACCACTACCTTTGCTCATATTTAATGAAAAATGATAAAATATTTTATTTTTGATATGGATGGTGTATTGGTGGATAGCGAACCGATGCATCAACAGATTATTTACGAAGTTTTCCAAAACTTAAACATCTCTTTTTCAAAAGAATACATTGAAAAAGAACTTACGGGAATGTCAGCAATCCCAATGTGGAAAAAAATCAAAACTGATGCTAATCGCACAGAGTCCGCAGAGGAACTATCACTTTTTCATCGTGAATAGAGGTTCAAGGAGTTAGAAAAGTACTTAATCAATTAAAAAACAAAGGATTTTCATTGGCTTTAGCTTCGTCCTCATCAAGAAAACTTATTGATTATTTCACTCAAAAGATTGGTATTCAGCATTTTTTTGACGTAATAGCGAGTGGTGATGATGTACAATATAGCAAACCTTTTCCCGATATTTTTTTGAAAGTAGCCGACACCTATCGTGTTGATACTAAGCATTTTTGGGTATTGGAAGATAGTAAAAACGGTGTACAAGCAGCCAAAAGTGCTGGAATGTATTGTATCGGATTTAAAAACCCAAATTCGGGAAACCAAGACCTTTCTAAAGCCGATATTATCATCGAAAATATGACAGATTTCACAGATGATTTTATAGATAACTTACTAAAAATCAATGGATAAAACTCAAAATCACATCAAAATCATCGAATGCCCTCGCGATGCAATGCAAGGACTAAAAGATTTTATTTCTACTGAAAAAAAAATCGATTACATTCAATCATTGCTCAATGTAGGCTTTGATACGATTGATTTTGGGAGTTTTGTTTCGCCAAAAGCCATTCCCCAAATGGTAGATACACCCCAAGTGCTGGAAAAATTAGACCTTTCCAAAACCAAAAGTAAACTCCTTGCCATCGTTGCCAATGAACGAGGAACCGACAATGCTACTGAATATCAACAAATTGACTATTTAGGATATCCATTCTCGATTTCGGAAAATTTTCAAATGCGAAATACACACAAAACCATTGCCGAAAGTCTTACCATATTGGATTACATCAAAAATAAAACCGAAAAAAATGGCAAACAATTAGTGGTTTATCTTTCGATGGGCTTTGGTAATCCGTATGGAGACCCGTGGAATGAAGAAATTGTGGAATATTGGGTGGAAAAACTTATCCAAAAAGACATTCGCATTGTATCGCTTTCCGATACTGTGGGAAGTGCTCAAGAAGAGGTTATTACAAATTTATTTACCTATCTTATCCCAAAATATCCCACTATTGAATTTGGAGCTCATTTTCATACATCAGTAAATAACTGGCATGAAAAGGTAAATAGTGCTTATAAATCAGGGTGTTGCCGTTTCGATGGAGCTATCCGAGGCTATGGAGGTTGCCCAATGGCTAAGGACGAACTTGTCGGAAATATGCCTACTGAAAAACTAATTTCTTATTTCCAAAAACAACAAATCCCAATAGAGTTAAATCTATTAGCCTTCGAGAGTAGCTATAATGAAGCTCTGAAAATTTTTGGACATTAGTCAACTAAAAAAATCTCTTCAGGATATTCTATTTGTGTCAAAAAAAGTCCGCAGGCAGGAACAGAAGCCCCAGCATTACTTCGGTTTTTACTTTCGATGATTTTTTCAAAATCTGAAATTGAAATTTTCCCCAGTCCTACATCAAGTAAAGTCCCTACAATGGCTCTAACCATATTCCGCAGAAATCGGTCGGCCGAAATGGTAAATATCAGTTGAGAACCATTGCGTTGCCAAAAAGCCTCATAAATTTTACAATTATATGTTTTTACATCGGTATTTGATTTTGAAAAACACTGAAAATCAGTATAATTAAACAATTTACAAGCTGCTTCTTCCATCTTTACGATATCTAATGAAAGGTTCAAATACATACTTGATTCGTACAAAAAAGCATCTTTTTGGGTACTAATATGATACTGATAGGTACGTTTTATGGCATCAAAACGTGCGTGAGCCTCATCTGTAACGCGGTGAATATTATGAATAGCAATATCTTTCGGGAGAAAGGCATTTAGTTTATAAACTAATTGATTATCAATTAATTCACTAAAATCAAAATGAGAAAACATCTGCCGAGCATGAACGCCACTATCGGTACGCCCCGCCCCTACTACTTCAATGGGAGTTCGCAACAATGTACTTAAACTTTTTTCCAAAACTTCTTGAATACTAACGGAATGCGGCTGACTTTGCCACCCATGGTAATTCTTTCCGTTGTATGAAAATTCAATAAAATATCGCATTTTTGGCTTTATAAAAAGAAAAATAAGACTCTCTGAAAAACGTTGTTTATAATTACTAATACAAGTTCCCTACTTGCAAATGTTTTTTTACAGAAAATCTCATTTATTTTCTATTTTAGTAATATCATTCTAATATAATCATCTTGAAAAAAAGCAGGGAATTTCTTTTTAAAAATAGCAATCCATTCCGTTCCTTTCTCAAGTCCTTTTTTAAGATAATATTTTGATTCTAAAGGTTTTCCTATACCTGCATAAGCAATATACAACTGATATAATGTAACCACATCCTCTGGGAACAAACGATGTGTTTCCAAAGCCACTTGCAACGCTTTTTCTAAAGAATGGCTAAATAACAGCAAATCAACCCAATTATTAAGCGTAGCAAGCGAATTATCTCCGTAATGAACTGCCTGACTGAGAGCATGTTCCGTTTTTTTAACATCATTCATTCGGAAATTTATATCTGCACAATGTCGCCAATAATAAAAATTATCATCTTCTATAAGCAACGCTCTATTAATGTATTTCAAAGCCTTGTCATAATTGCCTCGCTGATAGTAAAAATCAGATAATATTACCCACGATTTACTTAATTGCGGGTCTTCGTGGATAGCTTTTAAATAATATTGTTCGGCTTTCGCGTCATCATTCATCTTTTCGTAACAACGCCCGATATGCAAATACGTCAAAGGAGAAGCATCGTCCAAAGTAAGTGTAATCTTGTAATTTTCAATAGCTTGCGAATAATCCAGAAGTTTTTCCAATACTTTGGCTTTCTCAAAATACGCTCCCGTAAAGGTATCATCACTCACTATGGCAAAGTTAAAACAGCGTAATGCTTCAGTAAAATTTTCTTTTACAAGATACTGTTTTCCAAGGTAATGCCAAGCTACCTCACAATACGGATTTTTATCCAAATAAGTATTTAAAAAGGCAATAGCTTCATCATTTTCTTCCAGAATATCATAGCAAAAAAGCAGTTGTTGTAATGACATATAATCCTCAATATCTTCCATTAAGCATTTTTTGAAATATTTTTTTGCTTGTTCATAGTCTTCTATAAACAGATATTCCATTGCGATTAATGAATAAATATCCACCAAATCATCTGTAAAAGGTAAAGCGTATTTGAGTAATTCAATAGCTTTTTCGTGGTCATTTAGCTTGGAATGTAGATTTGCTTTCTGCACATAAACCTCTGAATTAGAAGGTTCTATTGATTCGAGTTGTGTAAGTAACTGTGAAGCCTGTTGTAAATCATCTTCAAAAATCATTACCTCAACTTGTAACAACTTCAAAGAAACCGCCGAAGGATG
>JAUNHN010000012.1:0-15612 GCA_030523915.1 Capnocytophaga sp.
ATATAGGAAAAATAGCTGAAATTCTATTCTTTCTTATCGGAGCTATGACCATAGTAGAAGTCATTGACATGCACCGAGGTTTTGAAATTATTAAAAAATTCATCAAAACACGCAAGAAGAAGAAATTGCTTTGGATTGTTGGGATTATAGCTTTTTTCCTTTCGGCTTTGATAGATAATTTAACTACTGTAATTGTTTTGATTACGATTATCCGTAAGTTGGTGCCATTCAAAACTGAGCGAATGTGGTATATTTCACTTATCGTTATTGCTGCTAATGCTGGTGGAGCGTGGTCGCCTATCGGAGATGTAACTACGACAATGCTTTGGATGGCAAATAAAGTAACTGCCGCCAAACTTACTGAGTATGTGTTTATTCCAGCTGTACTATGCTTTGTAGTTCCTTTTGCAATAGCATCATTTTTACCCATTTTTCAAGGGCGTTTGGACATTCCTCGCTCTGACAAAACCCAAGCATTCAAAAGCAGTACTCCTGTATTAATTATAGGATTTACAGCCATTATTTTTGTTCCTATTTTCAAATCTGTAACGGGGCTACCTCCTTACATCGGTATGCTTTTCGCTTTGGCTACGATGTGGTTCTTCTCAGAACTTTTAAAACCTATCAAAGAATTGGACGAAGATGCTGCGGTTTCATTTTCTACACACAGAGCTTTGTCTCGCATTGAAATTTCGAGTATTTTATTTTTCTTAGGAATTTTGCTTGCTGTGGCAGCTTTGGAATCGGTAGGAATTTTATTTAATTTTGCAAATGTTCTGAAAGAGGCTATCCCAAATCAAAACGTGGTAGTGGCATTGCTTGGCATTGGCTCATCGGTGATTGATAACGTGCCTTTGGTAGCGGCTAGTATTGGAATGTTCCAAGAACCGACCGATAGTTCTTTATGGCATTTTATAGCATTTGCGGCAGGAACGGGAGGAAGTTTACTTATCATCGGTTCTGCGGCTGGTGTAGCAGCTATGGGAATGGAGAAAATAGATTTTTTCTGGTATGCCAAAAACATTTTGTGGTTAGCATTTTTAGGTTTTGTCGCAGGATTTTTATCGCTTATGGTATTGGAGAGTTTTCATATTTTTGGATAAATTTAAAAACTGATTGAGTATTAAAAAAATTATTTATCAGATTTTTTTTCGGGAATATCTAATGTAAAAGAAAATTCGGAACCAACACCATAGACGCTATCCACATAGATTTTTTGTTTATGAGCTTCGATGATGTGCTTCACGATGGAGAGTCCCAGTCCAGAGCCTCCCTCTTTGCGACTCCCACTTTTGTCCACTCGGTAGAAACGTTCAAAAAGGCGAGACAATTTCTCTTTGACTACACCTTCTCCATTATCAGTAACTCGAATAATGATTTTTTCTTTCGAGATGTTTTCGATGCTCACTTCGGTAGTGCCGTTATGTTTTCCGTATTTAATGGAATTAACTATCAGATTAGCAAGTACTTGCTGGATACGTTCGCGGTCGGCATATACGTAAATTGGGAGATATTTTTTATCAAAGACCAATGAAATTTCTTTTTTGGCTGCACGAATTTCAAACATTTCAAACACATTTTGAATCAGTTCCACAATATCAAAATTTTCAAAGGTCAAATTAAGTTCACCAGCTTCCAACTTAGAAATCATTTCGAGGTCTTTTACCACATAAATAAGCCTTTCGACGCCTTTGGCTGCTCGTGAGAGGTATTTCTTACGTATATTTTTGTTCTCTACCGCCCCGTCTAAGAGCGTCAAAATGTAACCTTGTACGGTGAAAAGAGGCGTATTGAGTTCGTGTGAAATATTTCCAAGATATTCTTTGCGGTAATTTTCCCTATCTTTTAAATCTTCTATTTCGAGTTTTTTCTGATGAGCAAATTTATTTATTTCTTTCCCAAGTGAAGAAATATCAGTTGTAATTATTTGATTATCAAACTTTGAATTTTCCAATAAGGATACGTCTTGATATATTTTTTTGATACGTTTATAGATAAATTTCTCTACACGATATTGTAATGTAAAAAAGCATACTGCATACAAACTCACGGCATAGGGAATCAGTACCCATAACGGAATTTCACCAAAGAAAAAAATCACAACTCCAAGCAAAAAACTTGAAAAAGCTGTGATAAATAATGATGATTTTAATGCAAATCGGTATGATTTTTTTAGTTTTTGCATTTTTATAATATTCGTATTTTAATTCTAATCATTAATTACCAATTTGTAGCCAACACCTTTTACAGTTTTGAAATAATCATCACCGATTTTTTCTCGTAATTTACGGATATGCACATCGATAGTTCTGTCGCCTACTACCACTTCACTTCCCCAAACTTTATCCAAAATGTCTTCCCGTTTGAATACTTTCCCTGGTTGTGAAGCTAGTAACCACAGTAGTTCAAATTCTTTCCGAGGTAAAATAATTTCTTTATTTTGATGAATAACTTTGTATTCGTCTCTATCAATAGTTAAATCACTGATATTCAAAGATGTATTACTACCATTAATATCCGTACTAAAACGACGAAGTAACGCTTTTACTTTACTGACAAGCACCTTAGGTTTAATAGGCTTGGTTATATAATCATCGGCACCAGCCTCAAAACCAGCAAGTTGAGAATAGTCTTCACCACGAGCGGTCAAAAAAGTAATTATAGTACGAGAGAGTTCTGGATTTTGGCGTATTTGCTGACACGCTTCTATTCCGTCCATTTCGGGCATCATCACGTCCATAATGATAAGATGTGGCAAATGTTTTCGAGCCTTTTTGACAGCTTCTATACCATTTTTGGCGGTAAAAATTTCAAAACCTTCTTTCTCTAAATTGTAGCTCACAATTTCCAAAATATCAGGTTCGTCATCTACTAATAAAATCTTTATATTTTTCATACTATACTGAACTTCAATAAATTAAAATAACTTTATTTGAAAAAAAACACTTTTTCAATAAAAAATGCAGTTGTTTTTTAAGCAACTGCATTTTGTTTTTTTAGCTAAAAAAATCATCTAACATTGTTCCAAACTGAGCTTTACAGCGGTAGAGCAATGCCCTTGTAATGCCTAAATTAGCGTCTTTTCTTTCTAATGCTGTGATAGAGAAAAACTTACCTAATGCCGAAACCATTATGAAAAACACAATTTTATTGGTTTCGATAATAATATCGTCAATCTCTAAATCAGATTCAGCATTGCTATCCACTACCATTTTTACTTGGTTCAAAATAGTTAAGTGAAAAGCCGAACCACTTTCAATATTCAAAGCCAAAGGGTTGCCTTCAGCTTGTGCTTTTGACAGAGTAGTGCCATCAGCAGTACTCAGAATCCCATAAAACAGAAAACCCGGCATATTCTCCTTCATTTCCTGACAATGGTCGTCTAACAGTTTTTGTAATTCTAAAGGACTCATTATAAAATATTTTTTAGCAAAAGTATAAACTTTTTTGAAAACACCAAATAAAGCGTCCTATTTTTATTCACATTTCTTTAACGTTTACCCAAACTGAATAGATATTTTACCCCAGCAAACATTTGAAATCCGTGTACGGGATAATATGCCCATCGCTCGTAATTACCTGATGTTAAGTTATTTGCTTTTGCAAAAATCATCCATTTTTTGTTGATGGTATAATCGGCATGTAAATTGAGGTCAAAATATCCGCTTAGTGATAATTTGGCTGGGTTTGTTAGCGAAATAACATAATCTCGCTCGTAGCGACTTCCTACATAGAATAAATCAATCCCAACAAACAAGCCTTCTAAAATTTTGACATCTGTAAATAATGATAATCGAGTACGAGGTAAATTCCACGCTTCTTCTTGATTTTTAGTTGAATAGCCTGTTACTTTTCCTTCTAAATTAAAAAAGAAAATATCTTCCAAATTTCCTCCTAATTCGGCAGTAAGCCCAAATTCATTCACCTTATCGTATTCCAAATAAAATGAATTATAATTTTGATATACCAATGGCGAAGTAGCTGTTACATCAGAATTAGTAGTGAATAATGGCAAATTTTCATATTGCTTGTATCCTCCTTGTAACCTGTAATACAACCCTTTACCTACTTCTCCTTTGAGAGCAAGAAAAGCGTCTATATTTACATTTGTTGGGTTAATTGTTTGAATAGGAGCCAAATAAGGATTTATTTTTGTAAGTTTTTCAAATGTATTTTGCTGAAACATTCCGCGAACAGCTCCGTGCAAAATTGTGTTAGTACTCGGAAATTGGTACGAAACTTCTATATCGGGAAAGGCTTTAAAATTACTTTCCTGTGTAGGATTTCCGCCAGCATACGCAAGGGTAGCTCCTAATTTCAAATCCAAATTATCTACTGAAAAATGATACGATGGATTCACCCCAAATAGTAACCATTTGTTATCCACACTATTAGAAGTTAAATAACCTCTAGCAAAACTTCCCGAATAATAATCAAATAGAAGGTTCAGACGAATTTTTTGTTCATCTTTGCTGATAGGAATTTGGAAAGAAGGAGCTAATTTGAAATTAATCTCACTACTATTAAATTTATCCGAAAGCCCTCTGAGTGAAAGATTTAATCCTTCGAAGTAAGAATCAGTAAGTTTTAAGTAACCTCCTACACCATAATCAAAATACACTTGTTTCGGGCTGGCTATCTGTTTAAGCTGTTCTTCTGTGTAAATTCCTGTTTTTACTCCGTACCAATTGTAAAGTCTTCTACCTAAATCGGCACTAATGCCCCAATTAAAATCTCTGTCCAGATAATCATAGCGTACTTCGGCAGTAGTTTTGGCATAATTGTTATCCAAAATTATATCTTTCACCTCTCCATTTGATGACAAATGGTTAAATAAAAAGCCTACATTACTTTCATCATTGACAGGCAATGTAATAGAAGCATCACCATAAAGAGTGTTCAGATTACCAAAAGCTCCTCCTACGTACGAATCGTTATAATTCTCTCTTTTAATTGTTTTCTTTACCGCTGTGGCCTTTCCTTTTTCAGGTACGAAAGTGGAAGCTACTGGAACGGAGTAAATAGAATAACTAATTTGCTTTTTATCAAGGCTTAGAGAATCTTTTTTGATATTAGCATCTTCTCGCTTTTTGTAAGCATCGGCGATGGTAGGGGTGTATGATTTTACTACGTCAATTACTTTGGTTGTTAGGCTATCCTTTTTATTTTGTGCCAAAAGTGCTACCGAAGGCAACAAAAAAGTAATTAACAAACTTTTGAAATAGAATATATTTTTATTCATCATTATCATTTTTTAATTATAAAATTACATTTTTACAGAAGAATTACTTTTTGCGGCTTCAGTTTTTATGGCTGCTAATTCTTTCTTAGCTTCGGCAACTACATCAGGATAATCCTTAAAGTTATTAATCACATTTTCAAGAATATAAGTAGCTTGGTATGAATCTTTCAGTCCGTAGAAATTTTTTGCCATTACTACCAATCCTTTGGCTGCAAACTCTTTATGCCCTCCGTAATCTTTGGCTAACTTTTGAATTATTTCGTTGGATTCTTTGAATTTGCCATCTTTGTGTTTAAAGTAAGCATCATAATACATCGCTTCGGCAGCCAAACTTCCAGAGGCTGTTTTGGCTACTTCTTGATATGCCTTTTTGGCTTCATCTTCTTTTCCTGTTTGTATATAAGAACGAGCCAATACATTATAAGCGTCGTTTTTAATACGTGTATCTATGGTTTTTTCTGCCAAAACTTTATTAGCATATTCTATAGCTTTGTCGTATAATTTTTCATTATAACAAACTCGCATTAAGTTAGATTGAGCGTAGATTTTATTCTGAGCAATGGTAGCAGTACGCTCCAAATCTTCCAAATAAGGTTTAGCTTTCAAGTAGCTTCCCGCATCTAACAGAATTTGAGAAAGTTTGGTGAGTGATTGCTCACTAAACTCATTGGAGCTACTTTTTATAACGCTTTCGTACAGAGGAACGGCTTTGGATTTTTGGTTCGAAGCATCGTATAATTGAGCCAAATAGAACTGTGCGTTGGTATAACGCATTCCGTTAGGGAACTCTTTGATGTATTTTTCAAATCCTGCAATAGCTTCTTTTTCATTCTGTTGCATATACTGGCGTTCGGCGGCTTCGTAGGTAGCACTTTCAAGCTCTAAGTCCGAAACTTCCACATAACCAAGCCCTTTCGCCCAAGAAGCGTATTCGCTCACTTTGCCCATATCAATATAAATCAACTTGGCGGTTGCTATTGCTTGGGCTGATTCATTGGTTTTCGGATAGTTATTAGCTATGGCTTTGAAAATTTGAAGTGCATTTTGGTTATCGTTTTTGTTATAATAGACCAATCCTTCGCGTAACATTGCACGTGGCACGAAGTTATTCCCTTTGTATTCAGATTGTATTTGTTTGTAATATTGTATCCCTTTAGCTGAATTTCCTTCCGAAATATAGGCATTCCCCAGTTCAAATAAAGCATTAGGACGTAAATTAGAAGTTCTATATTCATTAATAAAACTTTCTAAATCTTCAATTTTCTTTTTTGTCCTATCGACAAATCCGTAGCTGATGGCTTTCTGATAAGCAGCATAGTCTTTGTCAGCTGAGTTGTTGGCAATGAGTTTATTATAACGCTCCATCGCTGGCCAATACTTCCCTTCTACAAAGTAAGAATCTGCCAAACGAAGTAAAGCATCATTCGTCCAAGCATTGGGCTTTGGATTTTCCTTTAAGTATTTTTCAAAGTTATCAATCGCTGCTTTGTAATTTTTCAAATTGAAATCGGCATACGCCAAACTGTAATTGATATTTTTGTATTCATCTGTTTTTGAAGCATTTGAATTGTTGACAAATTGCGTATAATAATTCTTTGCGTTTGAAAAATCTTTCAGCTGATAATACGTTTCACCGAGCCAATACAAAGCTCTTCCTGAGATAGTTGCATCATTACTTGTAACTGATTTTTGAAGATATTTCAGAGCTTCCTCGTACTGAAGTTCATTAAACAATTCTAATCCACGATAGAAAGATACTTTTTTGTACACCTCTTGGTCGCGAGGGTCGTTTGATTTCTCTAACAACGTAATTGCCGCTTGGTAATTTCCTGATGAAATGTATGAATCAATTAATAACGATTGGATTTCTTCTTTGTTATCATTTGGATATTTTTGTGCATAAGAAAGAAGTATGCCAGGCACACTCTCATAAGGGTTTCCTATCTCGTAGCTCAAACGTGCATAATTCAAATGAGCATCTTTCTGAATTTGAGCATCAAAATTCATTTGATACGCATTACGAAAAGCATTTAAAGCCTGTTGCTTTTGCTTAGTGTTTAGGTAGCATTCTGCCAAATGGTAATAAGCATTTTGGGCTACGGCATCGTTACCATCAATGATTTTGTTAAATTGGTCAATGGCATTTCCGTAATCTTTATTTTTATAATAAGCATATCCCAGATAGTAATAATCTGTATTTGAGAATTTTCCACGTTTTCCTTTGTACTCTTTCAGATAAGGAATTGCTTGGTTGTATTTTTCTAAGTTAAAATAACTTTCTCCGATAATTTTATTAAGTTCAGAAAGTTCTTCTTGGTTTTTAGTTCTATCTTTTTGCTTTAATCCCTCACGGATAGCTTCTTCAAACTGTCCTTGCTTGAATTTCATATTCGCTTGGAAATAAGATACATTTTTGTCCAAACTTTCTTCGTCTTGTACTTTTTCAAAGTAGCTTTCGGCTTTTTTATAATCATCAGAATCATAGGCGATGTATCCCAAATAATAATTAGCTTCACCACCGTATTCTTTAGTATTTTTTACTAAATTAAAATATTTTTCTGCGTCTTTGCGATTGCCTGTGTTAAACAAAGCGTATCCTTTCTGGAAGTAATACTTAGTTCTTTCTTCTTTGCTTACGCTGGAGTCACCCACTTGTTTGTACCACGCCAAAGCCTCTTTATAGTTCCCTTGTTGGAAATAATAATCAGCCATACGCAGAAAAGCTCCTGAACTTAAAGGCGATTCAGGGTGTTCTGTTATGAAATTTTTCATCAATACGTCTGCTCCAGTTTCGCCTAAAATGGTAGCGATAGAAGCTGTGTAATACTGTGATTTGATTCGTATTTCTTCATCAAGTGAAGAGAACTGTTCTTTTCTGAACAGATGCTGTGCCGATTTGTACAGCTTTCTGTTGTATAAAGACATAGCTTTTTGAAAATCAGCCGAAGGATTGGTATAGATTTCGGTTTGCTGACCAAGTAATATTTGGCTACAAACTACGAAAAAAAAGATTGAAAAAATTGTTTGTTTCATAAAGAAATGTTTTTATCGCCCAAATTTATGGATTTTTGTTCAGCAAAACCAATTTTTAGTTTTGATTTCAAATCAAAGATTTCAAATGATATGATGATTATAGTTTATTTTTTAACTTATATATCTGATTACAAACAGATTAAAATTGTTAGACCACAAAAGTTAAAAAAAAGCTAAATATTTCTTTTTCACAAAAAAAGAGGTTACTAATTAAAGTAACCTCTTTCGATAGCTTAAATTTTTATGTTTATAAAAATTATTTCACCAAGTTGATTTCAACACGACGGTTCAAAGCTCTTCCTTTAGCGTTAGCATTAGAAGCGATTGGTTTTTCTTGACCGTATCCTTTTGCAGATAAACGAGTATCAGAAACACCTCTTTCTACTAAGTAAACTCTTACTGCGTCAGCTCTTTCTTGAGAAAGCGTTAAGTTTTTCTCTTTTTTACCAGTGCTATCAGTGTGTCCTTCAACTGTAAATTTAGCGTTAGGATATTGGTTCAATACACCTACGATTTGCTCTAATACAGAAGCTGATTGAGGCTTGATAGTAGATTTACCTGTATCAAACAAGATAGTTTTAGCATACTCGTTCAATGTTTTTTGAACTTCTTCAGTTACTTCTGGGCAACCTTTGTTAGAAGCAGGACCTGCTACTTCAGGACACTCATCATCTTTGTCAAGAACTCCGTCACCGTCTGTATCTGGCCAAGGACAACCTGCATTTTCTTTTGGACCAGCTACTTCAGGACATTTGTCATCTTTATCAGCAACACCGTCACCATCTGTATCAGGGCATCCGTTAAGTTCTTTAGGACCAGCTACTTCAGGACAAGCATCATCTTTATCAGCGATACCATCACCGTCTGTATCAGGACATCCGTTCATTTCTTTTGAACCAGCTTCCTCAGGACAAGCGTCGTTTTTATCAGGAATACCATCACCGTCTGTATCAGGACATCCGTTGAATTCTTTTAAACCAGCTACTTCTGGACATTCGTCTTTATCATCAGAAATTCCGTCTCCATCAGTGTCTTTTCCTCCAAACTTGATAGCAATACCAGCTGAATGTTGGAAGAAATCCTCTCTTGAATTAGTTTGGAATGTAGGGTTGTAAGCAGTTTGTAAGTTCAAACCGATGTTTTCAGTGAACCAGAAGTTCAAACCACCACCTCCTAAAGCTCTGAATTTTCCAGAATCTTCAATAGAAGCGTATCCTCCACCTATTTGTAGGTAAGGGTCAAACCATCTTGCACCTTCCCAAAGAGAGTTTAGGTGGTATTTAGCTCTTAAATCAACACCCCAGAAAGATTGGTCTACTTTCGCAGCATCTTTCACGTATCCAAAACCTTTTTCGATTTTGTTTAAAGAACCTGAGATTTCAGCAGAAAAACCACTTCCAATATATCTACCTACTGAAAGGCGAGAAATAGCTGGAAGAATGTTAATGTCGCTTGGTCCTCCCCAGTCTTTAATTAATTCACCAAAAGCTTCTGGCGTACGGATGTCAACAGAGTTAACTCCAAATCCTATTTTCCAAGGATTGTTTTCATCTTGTGCATAAGCTCCAACTGAAAGCAGTGAAGCTAAAGCGATAAAAGTTACTTTGATTTTCTTCATACTAAAAAATGAATTTTTGATTACTACTTTATTTTTGGGACAAATATAAATATTATTTTGATATATTTACAATATCTTCCCTATTTTTTTTGTTTTTTAACTATTGCTTAAATTATATTTAATGCCTTTCCTACCTCGGTAAAAGCCTCTATTGCTTTGTCTAAGTGATACTTAGAGTGAGCAGCAGATAGCTGAACTCGAATACGTGCTTTCCCTTTTGGGACTACAGGATAAAAGAATCCGATGACATAAATTCCTTTTTTGAGTAGCTCATCTGCCATAATTTGGGCAGTTTTTGCATCGTAAAGCATTACTGGAACAATAGCACTATCGCCTTCCACAATATCAAAACCCGCTGCTTTCATTCCTTTTTTAAAATAATCGGTATTCCATTCGAGTTTATCACGTAGAGATGTATCTTTTGATATTAAGTCAAATACTTTTATAGAAGCACCAACTATAGCAGGAGCCAAAGAATTTGAAAACAAATACGGACGTGAGCGTTGGCGTAAAATTTCAATAATCTCTTTTTTACCCGTGGTGTAGCCTCCCATCGCTCCACCTAAGGCTTTTCCTAAAGTTCCAGTGATAATATCTACACGCCCTAAGGTTTTTTTAGCTTCCATTGTTCCTTTGCCTGTTGCCCCGATAAATCCTGTTGCGTGGCACTCATCTACCATTACCAAAGCATCGTACTTGTCTGCCAAATCACAAATTTCATTTAGTGGAGCAACCACGCCATCCATTGAAAAAACACCATCGGTTACGATAATTTTAAACCTTGCTCCCACCGCATCTGCCTCTTGAAGTTTGGCTTCCAAATCTTGCATATTGCTATTTTCGTAACGAAAACGTTTTGCTTTGCACAGACGAACCCCATCAATAATGGAAGCGTGATTCAAAGCATCGGAAATAATAGCGTCTTCTTCAGTAAATAAAGGTTCAAATACACCTCCATTGGCATCAAAAGCAGCAGCGTATAAAATGGTATCTTCAGTACCGTAGAATTCAGCAATTTTTTGTTCCAATTCCTTATGAATATCTTGTGTGCCACAAATAAAACGTACCGATGACATTCCAAAGCCATGTGAATCCAACGTATCTTTCGCAGCCTGAATAACTTCTGGATGTGAAGAAAGTCCTAAATAATTGTTTGCACAAAAATTAATCACTTCTTCACCTGTAGAAATTTTTATTTCAGCTCCTTGTTTTGAGGTGATAATACGTTCTTTTTTATAAAGCCCCGCTTCTTTAATTGACTCTATTTCAGCTTGTAAGTGTTGTTTAATTTTTCCGTACATAGTATTATAATATAGTTTTGATTGTTTTCAAAGTACAAAAGTAACTAATTCTTTATATATTTCAAAAGAAATGTAATTTTTTATAAAGGTTTTTATTGTTAAATTTATAATTAGTATCTTTGAGGCTTGATTTTGTATTTTCCAAATTTTTCTGGAAATTGAAAATAAATTAACAAAGTTAAAACGCTAAAAATATGACATTTAACGACATACTTGGATACGATGCTATTAAAAAATATTTACAAGATAGTGTAGATGCTCAGCGTATCCCGCACGCCCAGCTTTTTGTAGGTAGTGAAGGTTCTGGTACGTTGCCTATGGCGATTGCCTACGCTTCTTATATTTTATGCCAAAACGATGCCTCGTGTATGCTGAAATGCAGTCATCTTTCGCATCCTGATTTGCATTTTGTATTCCCGACAGCCACAAACACCAAAGTAAAAAAAGACCCTATAAGTGCTTTATTTTTAGACGATTGGCGTACCTTCATCAAAGAACAACCTTACGGAAGCCTATTTGATTGGTATTTGCAATTAGGCATCGAAAATAAACAAGGAAATATCAGCGTTCACGAAGCAAAAGATATTACCTCAAAATTGGCTCTCAAAGCCTTTGAAGGAGGTTTTAAAGTGATGATTATTTGGATGGCAGAAAAAATGAATATTGAATCTGCTAACAAATTATTGAAATTATTGGAAGAACCTCCACAAAAGACATTTTTTTTACTTATCACCGAAGATGAAGCATCTATTTTGGACACGATTCGCTCACGTTGTCAAATTTTACGCTTCCCTCCTCTGAGTGAAAATGCTATAAAACAAGCTCTTATGCAAAAAGGCATTACAGAGAGCGATGCCACACGTTATGCTGTTCAAGCACAAGGAAATTTTAACAAAGCCCTTCAGCTACTTGAAGAAACTGAAGAAGAAGACGTTTTTGAACGGTGGTTCATCACGTGGGTGCGGGCGGCATATCGAGCAAGAGGCAACAAATCATCAATTCACGGATTGTTACAATGGAGTGAGGAAATTGCAGCTGTAGGACGCGAAAAACAGAAACAATTCGTACTTTATTGTATCGAGATTTTCCGTCAGGCAATGTTACTAAATTACGGCTCAAAAGAACTCGTGTACGCCATTTTCAAAGATTCTTCGTTTGATTTGCAAAAGTTTGCTCCTTTCGTTCATGGCAACAATATTGAGCAGATTCATCAGCAGTTGGAAGAAGCTCTTTTCCATATAGAACGCAATGGAAATGCTAAAATTATTTTTACGGATTTGTCCATTAAACTTACACGTTTATTACACACAAAATCCTGATAATGAATTGATATGTTTTGGAGTTTATTTTTTATATATTTATTTTTACTCATAACCTTCGGATATAGTGCCTTTGAGAAAATAGCTGATTTTAGAGGCTCAGTCAATTATTATAAAAATTATTTTAAAGGTATTTTTATTGCCAAAAGAATGTCATTTGTTCTTCTGTTACTTATTGTTGCAGAGATAATTACTTCCTTATTTATATGCTTAGGAATTTATGAACTTTGGATAGTATCCCTACCCAAATACGGGCTTTATGGGCTTATTGTGGGAAGTAGTACTCTGCTCTGCTTTCTGTTTGGGCAACGTTTGGCGAAAGATTATGATGGGGCAAGAGGCATTGCTATTTATTTCATTATCTGTATGATAGGACTTTTTATAATTTCATTTAGGTCATAATATAGATTGTTTTTTCTTTTTGGTTTTGAGTATACCATTAAGAATAATAGCCAAAATCATTACTCCCGAAGCAATGTAGAACATAGGACTCATATGCTCCGACTCTCCAAAAATAAAATAAGCCAATACGATACCGTATATAGGTTCTAAATTTACAGCCAAAATAAGTGTAAAAGGCGAAATATGTCGCATTAAGCGAATGGATTCAAACATTGGATAGGCAGTAAAAACGCTTGCTAAGAGTAATGTCCACCAGAAATCTTCCATAGAAATAAGAAAAACACCTTTTAGATTTCCCGAAAAAAGATAATAGATTGTGAGCATCAAAAATCCGCCAAAAATTTCATACGTAATGATATTTGCAGAAGAAGTTTGCCCATGCATTCTGCCATTAAAAACACTAAATATTGCCCCAAAAACAGCACACAAAATCCCATAGATAATGCCTTCTTTGTATTTCATTTCAGTTTTGAAAATCAATAACATACAAGTAGTAATTATAACTCCTAACACGATTTCCGTCCAGTCAATATGTCTGCGAAACACTATCGGTTCTATGAAAGCTGCAAAAAGTGTAGCCGTAGAAATACAAGCCAATGCAATGGATACATTTGATACTTTAATGGATTGAAAGAAAAGCACCCAATGAATTGCCATCAAACTCCCAATACCGATAAGTTTTAAGGCTAAATTTCTATTGATAAAAAAACTTTGCTTTTGGAAGAAAGCAACGAAACTTATCAAAAAAATAGAAGCAAAAAGCATTCTGTACCATACTAAGTGATAGGCTCCTAACCCTATGAGTTTACCCAAAACAGCGGTAAATCCCCATAGAAAAACGATAAAATGTAAACGTAATTGTGGTGGCATTTTTTAAATTTCTAAAAGAGAAACTGCCCAAAAGAAAGGGCAGTTTTAAATTGATTTTTATTACTTAACAATCTCTTCGATAGGAATTTTCTGAAAAATCAAATCCCCTGCTCCTTCGTATAGTATCCCGATGTATTTATTGTCAATCAGAGACATACACGAGTAGCCAAATCCACTATTGGCGTATAACTTAATTTGAGGCATTTTGTCCCACGTATTTCCGTCATCGTTACTTGCTTTGATGGTCATATTCACACGCTGATTTGGGTCGGCTGGGTTAGAGAAAAACAAATATTCCTTTCCGATATTATCCGTATAGTTGATGATACTTGCCATACAGTTCGGTTCAACCAACGCCTTGCGTGAGGTAGCGTGTTCTGTCCACGTTTTCCCGAAATCGGTAGTAATAGCCACCGAGCGCCCGTACAAGTTGTCTTTATTCTCCCGATTGCGGTCATCACGCATATTTAGCATAATCGAGCCGTCCGATAATTGCACTACTTGGGCTTCGGTAGTGTGCGATTTAGCTCCTGTACCACAAATCCACGTTTTGCCGTGGTCGTTGCTGTAAATAAGCGTAGAATGTGGCACTTGGTTTTCGTCTTTATACTGAGCGGCAAACATAATTTTTCCGTCTTTTAGCGTAATTCCATTGCCTGGTCCGTTAAAAAATAAGTACCATTTTGGGTCTTTGGTCTGGCTTGTGATATTGATAGGGTCGCTCCAAGAAAGTCCGTCATCATCACTTTTCACAAGCATTATTTGTCCTGTTTCTTGGGGTGTCATTCCTGGTTTAGAAGCCCACCACGCCATTTTGTCCTTGTCTTGTCCGTGTAGCCAAAGTGCTGCTACCCAAATAGTTCCTGTAGTTTTATCTACCAAAACCGCAGGGTCGCCAATTCCGTTAAGTTGGTTTGACAAACCGCCCCATTCGCCCAAATCCATAATTTCTTTCATCGGCTCCCACGTTTGTCCGCCATCTGTACTACGACTCATACCGACATTAACATTTTCCTGAAGGTCTTTACAGTTGTTATAACGATTGTCATACACAGCGATAAGTGTTCCTTTATTGGTCGTTGCCAACCCTGGTATACGATAACATTCGATGCCGTCTTGTTTTTTATCCCGAACGGTAATTCCGAAACGTTGTGCTGGGTTTGTGATGTTTGTTGTTTGGACATCACCATATTCGGAAATTAGGCTTACATCGGTTACTTTTATTTTATTCAGAAGATTTGGTTTTTTTATCGTTTTGGCTGTTACCCAAAAGTAAACAGGCATCATTTTGGAAAGAAAACTACCATTTACTTGAATTTTTGAAGTGATGTGCTTGGTAGTTCCGAACAGAATAGCCTCTTTTTGGGAATCAGTCTCGGAAACGTATACAGAAACTTCACTCAAATCCAACGACTCTAATTCAGATTTCAACCCGATGGTTATTTCCGAAATAGGAAGCGGTCTTTGTGGAGCGAGCTTTATTTTGGCTAAAAGATTGTCTTTTGTTGTTACTAATGGCATTTCAGGTTGCGATACTTCAATCATGGTTAAACCTCCTGCAGAAGTAGACGATTTACAAGAAACCAGCAATGATGCCACTAAAAATAATGATAAGATGTGTTTTTTCATTGTAAAAGTTTTTTTTGTTAAGAGGGATTAGGGGTTAGGGGTTAGGGAATAGGAGGTAAGAAAATTAGAATATAAGAAAACAAGATTTTTCTAAATTTCTAATATCTCGTTCCTCTCTAACCACTAACACCTAATCCCTGACACCTATTTCCCCATTTTTTCAAAAGTTTTCCAGCATTGGAACATTGCTCTTGGCAC
>JAUNHN010000012.1:15712-33299 GCA_030523915.1 Capnocytophaga sp.
CCTATTTCCCCATTTTTTCAAAAGTTTTCCAGCATTGGAACATTGCTCTTGGCACGTGGAAACAGCCTTTCCATTTGCCACCTTTGAGGGTAAGAAGTGGTTTTCCTTCGCGATTTAGGTAGCCAAACCACTCACCATTCTCAGGGTCAGCGAAATGCGTCCACGAATAAGCGTGTACTTTTTCATACCATTGCCAGATTTCTTTATTTTGTGTATGAAGATACGCCTTAGACAATGCCACGAGCGTTTCCAAATGTACCCACCATAGCTTTTGGTCCCATTCGAGTTGTTGTGGCGGATTTCCTTTGGAATCCATAAAATAAAGAATCCCTCCGTGAGCCTCGTCCCAACTGTAATTCAATATATTAAGTATCGTTTGTGTTGCTTTTTCGATAAGAGCTTTGTCATTACGGCGAACCGCAATATCAATCATAAACCACATAGCCTCTATGCCGTGTCCTGGGTTGAGCAAACGTCCGTTAAAGCTATCTTCTTTACTGCCGTCAGGGCGTACATTTTCAAAAATAATCCCCGTTTCAGCATCTAAAAATACGTTCATCACCTCATTGATGCTGTAATCAATCGTTTGGTTGATTTCTTCTTCCGAAAGAACGCTTTCCAATTCCAATACCAAATTCGACAGAATCATCGGAAGGGAAAAACCCTTAAGCGGACGCACATCCGTAGTTTTTTCGTATTTCCCTTTTGGATTATTTTGTTTTCTGAGAATATTATGATACGTATCGATAGCTAATTTTTTGTAAGTATCATCACCAGAGGCTTTTGCATATTGGCTAAACGCCATAGCAGCGAAGCAATCCGAGAAAATATTATACGGCTGCACCAACGGTTTTCCTTCGCGAGTGAGAGCAAAATAGAAATTTCCGTCTGTATCCATAGCGTGTTTTCGTAAGAATTCAACACCTAACTTAGAGATTTCCAACCATTTAGGATTTTGTTCCACTTGATTATAAAGCATCGCAAAAGTCCACGCTTGTCGTCCTTGCAACCAGATAAATTTATCCGTATCAAACACATTTCCTTTTTGGTCAAGGCAAGTAAAATACCCTCCGAATTCTGTGTCTAACGAATGTTTTTCCCAAAACGGGATAACATCTTCTAACAATGTTTTTTTGTAAAGTTCGCTGTATTTCATTAATTTTAATGGTTTAAATAATATGCTTAATAGATAATTTTTCTGTTTTTTATTGAAAAAACTTGTTTTTTTGATTATAAGATTTTATTTTAGCAACCTTATCTGTGAGGAACAAAAATATTGCACTTACAATAGGCAAAAATAGAGAAAAAAGTTGAAAGTCAAAGCGTAATTTGCCTGATTTTCTTATGGATTGGAAGAATTGAAAGAGAATACTATGGAAGTTGCTAAAATTCAGCCAATTGAAAATTTTTCATTGGTTGATAAGATTGAACAACGTATCGTTCAACACATCAAAGAAAATAATTTAAAACCTGGCGACCCTTTACCCAAAGAAATGCAACTAGCAGAATGGCTCGGGGTAAGCCGTACTGCGGTGCGTGAAGCAATGTTACGATTGCGTACTTTGGGGCTTATAGAGTCCAAAAAACATCGCGGAATGGTGCTTAAAGAGCCGGATTTGATAAGTAGTATTGAACGGATTTTAAATCCGCAAATGCTTGATGAACAGACGTTAAAAAATTTATTTGAGTTTCGACTGATGTTCGAAATGGGTTTGGTTGATTTTATTTTTGCTCGTAAAACTGAGCAACAAGTACGTGAATTGGAAGAAATAGCCAAAAATGCAAATCATCAGTACGTAGATAATTATTTTTCGTTGGAAGACGAATTCGCTTTTCATAGTGCGTTATACAAAATGGCGGGTAATGAAACTCTTTATAGGCTACACAATCTATTACTACCTGTATTTCAATATGTTCACAATTTACAAGGAAAAGAAATTCTAAGCACAGAACGTAAAATAAAACCAATAGTTACCCATTTGGATCTGGTAAAAGAATTGAAAAACGGTACAGTTGATTCTTTCCGTGAAGCAATGCGAATGCACTTAAGCCCTCATTTTGAAAGAATAAATAAAAAATAAAAATATTTTGATAATATTTGCATAACTACCATAATTACTATCCAAAAAATACGAAACAATGAAAAACTACCAACTATTATTACTATTCTTTTTATTTGGAATCCCAGTTTCCGCACAGCAATTTACAATAACAGGCAAAATTTATGACAAAGAAACCCAAAAGCCCATAGATGCAGCTACTGTATTTGTTAAGTCCGTAAAAGATTCTACCTTAGTAAATTACACCATTTCTGACGGAAAAGGAACTTTTACGCTCAAAGGAAAAACCGATGACAAAACCTTGGATTTATTCATCTCACACGTAGGAAATGCTACTTTCAAAAAACGCATCGAAACCCCAAAATCTGCTTTGGATTTAGGAAAAATAGAATTAGAACCCAAAGCCTTTGAATTAGAGGGTGTTACGGTAGTTTCTGATGTCGTTCCGATTACGGTAAAGAAAGACACACTCGAATTTAATACCGAAGCCTTCAAGCTCCGACCCGATGCCACCGTAGAGGAATTACTCAAAAATTTACCTGGGGTGGAAGTCGATTCTAACGGAAATATCACCGTAAACGGCGTGGCTGTAAACGAACTTTTGGTAAACGGAAAGCCTTTTTTTGACGATATTAAAACCGCTACACGCAATTTGACCAAAGATATTGTCAAAAGAATTCAGGTAACGGACACCAAAACCAAAGAACAGCGATTTACTCGCCAAGAAAGCACTTCGGACAACAAATCCATTAATATTGTGCTTAAAGAAGATAAAAACAAAGGTGTTTTTGGGCGAATAACGGGCGGTTATGGCACAAAAAAACGCTACGAATTTAGCGGAATTGGGAACTATTTCAACGACCAAACCCGACTGTCCGTTTTAGCAAGTTCTAATAACATCAATGCTGCGGGGTTTGAGTTTGATGAAATTTACGGAATGATGGGAGGAGGACGAAATGGGTTTATAGCTGTCTCAGGGTCAGCATTTAACATCAACGGTAACAACTTCGGAACAAGTGGCGATGGCTATAACGTATCGCATTCGGCAGGGACAAATTACGTGGATTCTTTCGATAAGAAAATAAATTTAGAAGCAAATTATATGTTCTCACACATTGATAATGAGAGCCATACGAAAAGCGTACGAGAAACCACCTTGCCCAATCGGCATTATTTTTCCGAAACCGAAAATTGGGGCAATTCGTGGAGCGACAGCCATTCGGCTCGGGCATCGTTAGAATACGAATTGGATTCGCTTACACAAATAGAAATCAGTCCGAATTTGAGGGTTACAAACGCACATAATTTCAGCCAAAGTCTGGAACAATCTTTGGATAGCAACAGAATGTTTGTCAATAGCAGCGAATCTAAAAACGAAGCTCAGACAAATAACGTCAATTTAGGAAGTACGATTTCCTTACGCAGACGATTTAAAGAGCGTGGTTTTTGGGGAATTACCTTTGAAAATTCAAACAGCCGTTCCGAAAAATTTCAGAAAATAGACAACCGTAGCGAAATTGCAGGAATTCCTTTTTCTATAGTAGAAATCCGCAATCAGCAACAAGAATCGGAAAATACCAGCGATGAGTACAGCCTCCGCACAACGTTGCGTTATCCGATTACCAAAACGTTTTCTATACGCGGAGATTATCGTTTTGTAAAGACGAATATCAAAAACGATGTAAATACGTATGATGCTGATTCACAAGGGAATTACGTAAATTTCAATACCTTATTAAGTTCCGATTTTATTACCGAAAACACCCAACATCGTCCAACTTTTAGCTTGGAATGGAACACGGAAAAAGTCCGATGGAGCGGTGGCGTGGGCATTATTAGCAATCGTATTGAAAACGCGGATTTCTTGCGAAATTTGGATTTGGACAGAACTTTCACCAACTTTTTGGCAGAAACGCGTTTCCGTTATGAGTTTCAGCGAGGAAAAAACATAGGGTTTCAATACGATACAAATACGCGTATTCCTTCCGTAAGTCAGTTGCAACCCATTGATAATGTGAGTAATCCGCTACACACCTATACAGGGAATCCAGATTTACGACCAGCCTTTGTACATAGTTTCCGTTTGGATTTTGGTAAATTTGACTGGGAAACACGTTCGGGATATTTTATTTGGCTAAACGGAAATGTAAACCAAGACAAAATCACCTCTATAACGCTGACAGAAGAGAATTTAACCCGAAGAACCACCTATACCAACCTCGATGGAGATTATGGAATCGCTTTCGGAATCAACTATAATAAATCCTATAAATGGGAAAAAAATCAGTTGGGTTACGAAGTAAGTTCGCTTGGAAGTATTAACAAAAACAACCAATTTAGCAACGGTGTTCGTTATGCTTTGACCAATTATGCCGTGAATTTGGGAGGGAAATTGTGGTATAATTATGATGAGAAAATAGATGTAGAATTAAGGTACAACCCTACTTTTAATATGGCTCGATATAATTTGGATACCTTTACAAATCAGAATTATACGCAGCATACCACTCATCTTAAAATAACATCATACATACCTAAAAATATGGTCATTGGCAATGATTTTTCCTATTCATATTTGCCGTATATGAGCGAAGGATTCCGCAAAGGGTATTTTTATTGGAACGCCAGTATAGGGTATAAATTCTTAGACGAAAAGGCTATAATTCAGCTCAAAGCCTTTGATATTTTGAACCAAACCGTAGATGCGTGGCGAACAGTTACCGAAGATTATGTACAAGACTCGCAAAAACTGATGTTAAAACAATATTTTATGCTGACATTTACCTACAAACTCAACAAAGTAGGTGGCAACGAACAAAACAGACCGCAAGGTAGACCCCAAGGCGGACGGCGTGGTGGTATGCAAGTGAGGATAATGTAATTTTTTTCAGATGTTTGAAAAATCAATGAATTAAAATTTCATTTTCTCATTTAAAAAAAGTAATTAAACTTTAAACAAACTAAAAACTTTGTCTAAACTTGGAACTTAGACAAAGTTTTTAGTTTTATAAACACCTTTCTATCAATTAAAAAGGTGTTATTTTTTGATTTACTTCAACTCCTGAAAATTACGTTTTACGAAATCGGTAAGTTCTTTTCCTTTGAGAAGTCCTTGTGAAAGACGAGCCAAATCAAAGGCTTGTTTTACCAAATGTTGCTTTTCTTCATCGGTTTTCGCACCTAAAATAGCCGTAGCAAGTGGCGAATTGGTGTTTACCACCAAGTGATACATCTCAGGGAAATTCCCCATTCCGAACATACCGCCCCCGCCTGTGGCACTCATCTCTTTCATACGTCGCATAAATTCAGGCTGATTGATAAGAAACGGCGTAGCATCGCTGTCCAAATCTTCTAACTGAACTACATAATTTTCTTGCGAAATAGCCGTTTCCACCTCTTTTTTCAAGGTTTCTTTTTCGGCATCAGAAAATTTAGAAATCGCAGTATCTTCTTTCTGAATAAGTTTAGAAATAGGAGCAGAATCCACTCGGGCAAAGGTCAATTTTTCATTGTCTTGCTCTAATTTTTGAATCAAATGCGATACGATAGGCGAATCCAAAAGAATGACTTCATAGCCTTTTTCGGTTGCTTCTTCGATAGCAGCGTGTTGTGATTCTTTATTTTGAGCATAAAGCACTACCAAATTGCCATTTTTGTCGGTTTGAGTGTTTTTTAATCGGTCTTTTAGCTCCGAAAGTGTGTAAAATTGGTCATTTGTAGTAGGATATAGCACAAAATCACCTGCTTTTTCATAGAATTTGCTATCGGTAAGCATTCCGTATTCCAAAACAATCTTAATATCGTTCCATTTTTTCTCAAAATCCTCACGATTGTTATTGAAAAGTGATTTTAATTTGTCCGAAACTTTACGCGTAATGTAGTTCGCTATTTTTTTCACATTGCCATCGGCTTGTAGATACGAACGTGATACGTTTAGCGGAATGTCTGGCGAATCAATCACCCCTTTGAGCATTGTCAAAAATTCAGGGACAATTCCTTCTACGTTATCCGTTACAAATACCTGATTTTGATAGAGTTGTATTCTATCTTTCTGTATTTGCATATCGTTGGACAATTTCGGAAAATACAAAATTCCTGTCAAATTAAACGGATAATCGACATTCAAATGAATGTTAAAAAGAGGGTCATCGAACTGCATTGGGTACAATTCCCGATAGAAATTCGTATAATCTTCGTCTTTTAGATCGGCAGGTTGTTTTGTCCACGCAGGAGTAGGGTTGTTGATGATATTATCTACCGTTTCGTACTCGGTTTTGTAGTCATCAGGAGCGTTTTCAGGACGTGGCAAAGGCTGTTGTTTCGTTCCGAACTTAATCGGAATTGGCATAAATTTGTTGTATTTTCGCAACAATTCCTCAATGCGATAATCTTCCAAAAACTCTAAGGAATCATCGGCAATGTGCAAAATAATTTCCGTACCTCGCTCGGTGCGATTGCCTTTTTCGAGGGTAAACTCAGGGCTTCCATCGCACGTCCAATGTGCTGATTCTGAACCTTCAAGGTAAGATTTAGTGATAATTTCCACTTTACTCGCCACCATAAACGCCGAGTAGAAACCAAGCCCAAAATGCCCAATTACACCTGCATCTTTGGCAGTATCTTTGTACTTTTCTAAGAACTCTTCCGCACCCGAAAAGGCGATTTGGTTGATGTATTTTTCCACCTCTTCGGCAGTCATCCCGATACCTTGGTCGATGATGTGGAGGGTTTTATTTTCCTTGTCGATTTTCACTTCTATCATCGGGTTTCCATATTCCACTTTGACTTCACCGATGTTAGTTAAGTGTTTGAGTTTCAGCGTTGCGTCCGTAGCGTTGGAGATAAGCTCACGTAAGAAAATTTCGTGGTCGCTGTATAAGAATTTTTTGATAAGCGGAAAAATATTTTCCACCGAAACATTGATATTTCCTTTTGTCATAATGTATTTTTTCTGTAATTAACAGCCATTTCTTGTCAAAAAAAATACCAAAACGAAAATACTGACAAAATGTCCGATTGGGATAAATCTACATTTAGTTTGTTTTTATGAAAAAACATCTTATCTTTGCCCCATTCTCCTTTTATTTTAGGGGAAGTTGAAGAAAATTCTAAAAAAACTAAATTATATTTGGATTATGAGAAAGATTTTATTTTTATTGATTACTATAACAACAAGTATTGTTTCGTGTAGCAAAGACAGTGATAACGAAACCTCATCAAGTATTACACCACCTTCGTGGATACAAGGTACTTGGCTTGGGTTGGATGGAAATGTGGGTTATTCGTTTGCTTCTGATGATTTTTGCCAAATAGTAGGTTCTACGAATAATTGTCATAAAGGGCATATTAATAGTGGAGCAATAACCAATGTTACACAAGAAATTTCGGATAGTGCGTATGTATTAAATTTGGTATACAATAATTCTACAACTTTTTCTTTTCGATTCAAAAAGGTTTCTGATACACAGATAGAATCGCTTAATGCAGCAGGAAATACAGACTTGGTTCTTACCAAAAAATAATATTTTATGGGGTCGACCGGTTTTGACAGTAAGTCGAATTGGAATGTAAGCATACCGAGCTATGAAATTAATGCTCGTTAATCTCTATTTCAAAATTTTAAATGGCGAGAATAACTACGCTCTTGCTGCCTAATCTGAATTATAGTAAGATTTCTGGCTAAGTCTCCGCAAGGCGGGGAAGCGAGATGTCTCTGAAAAGCCCTTGTTGACGGCGGTTCGTACAGAGGCATCATAAAAGTCAACATTGAATCGGCGGGCGGTTTCCACCAATGATTTTGATTTGAGGAAACTAAGCGTATTGTGGGCGGTTTTTGGTCAGCAATACGATGAAAATCAATCAAAAACTAAGTATGTAGAAAGCATTTTGATTGCTTATTTGGACGAGAGTTCGATTCTCTCCGACTCCACTGAAATGAAATCCCAACAATTTAAACAAAAAATCGTTGGGATTTTATATTTTTCTTCCTTATTTTTGTAGCAAAAACCAAAATACTATTCATTATGAATCGGATAATTTCTTTTTTGTTACTTATTTTCTTACCCTTTGTAGCCATTGCTCAAAACCTAAAACCTTTCGTGATTCCAGAACTTCGGGAATGGACACAAGCCAATGGAACTTTTTCAATATCTGATAAAACAACTCTTTCTGGAGATGAAAAATCAGGTGAAATTGTAAAAATTTTCGCTGAAGATTTTAACAAAGTATTCGGTAAATCATTGAAAATCAACAATGAAACAACTACTGACATTCGTTTTCACATAAATCCTTCATTATTAACAGACAAAGGAAAAGAAGCCTACCAAATCGAAATTGGACAGACAATAAAAGTAAGTGCCAACGCTCCAGAAGGGCTTTTTTGGGCAACTCGCACACTGTTACAACTTGCAGAACAATCCTCCGAATTACCTTGCGGAACGATTATCGACTATCCTGAATATCCATTACGAGGATTTATGTTGGATGTGGGACGTAAATTTTTCACATTAGATTACCTAAAATCGGTAACAAAATTAATGTCTTACTACAAAATGAATACATTCCAAATCCATCTGAATGACAATGGTTTTAAGCAATTTTTTGCAGATGATTGGGACAAAACCTATTCGGCTTTTCGATTAGAAAGCACCACTTTCCCCGAACTTGCTGCCAAAGACGGGCATTACACCAAAGAAGCGTTCCGCCAATTCCAAATAGAAGCTCTAAAACAAGGTGTTACCATCATACCAGAGATTGACACTCCTGCACATACGTTAGCTTTTACACACTATTTGCCCGAAATAGGAAGTGAGGAATATGGCAAAGATCATGTAGATTTATTCCACCCTAAAACGTATGATTTCTTTGACAAATTATTCAAAGAATATCTTGAAGGTGAAAATCCTGTATTTGTAAACCCAATGGTACATATCGGCACAGATGAATACAGCAATAAAGACAAAAAAATAGTAGAAAAGTTCCGTTATTTTACAGATTATTACATCAAATATGTAGAAAGTTTTGGCAAGAAAGTAGCTCTTTGGGGTGCTTTGACACATGCACAAGGAGACACTCCTATAAAAGTCGATGATGTTTTAATGTTTTGCTGGTATAATGGATATGCAGAGCCTCGTGATATGATAGCCCTTGGATATGATATAGTTAGCATTCCAGATGAGTTAGTGTATATTGTTCCAGAAGCGGGATATTATTATGACTATCTGAATATCAATAAATTATACGAAAGCTGGACACCTGCTGTTATTGGAAAAGAGATATTTGAAGAGCGACATCCTCAGATAAAAGGCGGAATGTTTGCCGTATGGAATGACCACGTAGGCAATGGCATCAGTCAGCAAGATGTATATCATCGCCTATTCCCTGCTATGCAAACGCTTTCGACAAAAATGTGGAATGGGAAGAATACAACTCTTTCGTTTGATGAATTTGACAAAAAACGCCACCTACTGAGTGAAGCTCCTGCGATAAATTTACTCGGACGACCTGCCAAATCCCAAAAAGGAGTAGTTTTTGAAGTGAAGAAACCAAAGCAAAATAAAGAATTAAACCAAATTCTTACAGATATAGGTTACAATTACCGAGTGAGTTTTGATATTTTAGTCAAGAAAAACATTAAAAACACACCTTTATTTACATCGGATTATGCAACTTTCTACCTAAGTAATGCTAACGGAAAAGTAGGTTTCAGTCGTGATGGATACGACTACCAATTCAATTACGAACTGCCTATCAACAAGTTACAAAAAATAAGTATAGAAGGAACTAACAAAACTACTTCTCTATTTGTAAATGGCACACTTGTAGAAACCCTTAGTGTAATTCCTCATAAAGACGATGCCCATCTGAAAGACAAAGCTCGAAAATGGGTGCAAACATTGGTTTTCCCACTGAAAAAACTCGAAAAATTTGACGGAAAATTACACAATCTTAAAGTGGAGTATTTGTAATTAAAATGCTGATTCGCAAAAGGAATTTGCAACCTTGCGAATCAGCATATTGATTTTTTTTATTTACTTCTTTTGAACATTTAATAATCGAGCTATTTCTCCTAAAATAAGTACAATACTTGTAGCCCCTACAATAATAACCCAATCTTGTAATTTTAAAGGAGTTACACTAAACATTTCTCCTCCAAAAGTGGTGATAATAATTTGTCCAACAATGATAGCTCCCGCAATTAGGATAAAACCTTGGCTTTTAGCTAAATTAGCGAAAGTACTTTTGCCTGTATAATAAGCCTTTGCATTGAACATATTCCAGAATTGTAACATCACGAAAATAGAAAAGAATAACGATAATTCATAAGCAGAAAGCCCATCTTCAGCAATTCCGAAATGGAAAAAGTGAGAGAAATAATCTGCTAACGAAAAATCAGTAAGTGTGTTAATTGATTCATTTTTAAAGTATTGCACCAATCCAAAAAGTAAAATAACAAAAATCCCTCCCACACCAAAAATAGCACGAGCCATTACTGGAGTTACGATATTCGTCCCTCTTTTTCGTGGTTTGTCATTCATCACTTGCTTATCGGGAGGCAATGAAGCCAATGCCAAAGCTGCAAAAGTATCCATTATCAAATTCACCCAAAGCATCTGTGTAACCGTTAATGGAGATTCTGTTCCTAAAAAAGCTCCTATAAGCACTATAAGACAAGCTACTACGTTGATTGTCAGCTGAAAAAGGATAAATCGCTGTATATTCAAATATAACGAACGTCCCCACATTACAGCTTTTCCGATACTTGTGAATGAGTTATCTAAAATAGTTATATCACTAGCTTCTTTGGCAACAGAAGTTCCATCACCCATTGAAAGCCCCACTTGGGCAGCTTTGAGGGCTGGAGCGTCATTCGTCCCATCACCAGTAACAGCTACAACTTCATTTTTCTGTTGTAATAATCCCACCAAACGGGCTTTATCAAGCGGGCGAGCTCTTGAAAGAACGTGAATATTTCCCAAACTTTGCAAAAGTTCTTCATCACTCATCGCTGCAAACTCAACTCCTGTAAGCATATTTTTATCCGAACAACTTTCGTCCCAAAGCCCTATTTGTCTTGCAATTTCTTTGGCAGTTCCAGAGGTATCTCCAGTTACTATTTTTACCTGAATACCAGCTTTTAAGCATTCTTTAATCGCATCAGGAACATCTTCACGAACGGGGTCGCTAATTGCTGTAACTCCGATAAATTGAAGCCCATTTACGGCTAATTTACCATTCTCAAAAACGGTACTATCCTCATCAAGTTCCTTGTAAGCAAACCCGATGGTTCGCATCGCTTGCGATTGGTACTGTAATAATTTGTCTTCATATTCTTTCTGCGAAATAGAAGAATTTAGCCCGTTGGCTGATTGGCAATAAGTCATTACAATCTCAGGAGCTCCTTTTACATACAAAATGGCTTTATTTGTTTCGGCTGATTTCACAAAAGTAGCCATATATTTTCGTTCTGTAGAAAATGTTAACTGACTGATTATTTGCGATTTTTCTCTATAAGGAAGATAATTTTTACCTTGTTCATCAAGCCATAGCAAAAGAGCCCCTTCAGTAGGATTTCCTAATACTTTAGGTTTGTCTTTTTCCGAAAAATCAATATAAGCAGTAGAGTTTACCGCCATTGATTCAGTAATAATTTGAGAGAGAACATCATCACCAAAACCTTTAAAATCAGGAAAGAAAATCTCATAGATTTTCATTTGATTTTGGGTCAATGTCCCTGTTTTATCAGTACAAATTACGGTAGTAGCTCCCATCGTTTCACAAGCGTGCATTTTACGCACTAAATTATTGGTAGCCATCATACTACGCATACTATACGCCAAACTAAGCGTTACACTCATCGGCAAACCTTCAGGAACGGCTACGACGATAATAGTTATCGCAATCATCACAGTATTAAGCAGATAACCTCCAAACAACACCCAATCTATGGGTAGATTGGCTTGATTTGAGAAGTAGACTACTAAACGACCTACGATTACCAACAATGCAATTCCGTAGCTTAGCTTGGTTATCACTTTTGCTAGTCGGTCAAGTTGCTCATTTAGAGGTGTTTTAATAGAATTATCAATCTGTACACCTTCAAAAACCTTTCCGTATTCGGTACTATCACCTACTTTGGTTACACGATAGATACAATGCCCGTCCACGATTGAAGTACCTCTACAAATATAGTTGGACGGGTAAGTGGCTTCCGTTTCAAATTCTTCAGGATTGATAGTTTTGTGTACCAAAGGTTCTCCCGTCAAGGTTGATTCATTGACTTGTAATGAAATAGCTTCTAACAACTCACCATCGGCAGGAATTTCTTCTCCTGTTTCTAAAATAATAATATCCCCTACTACGATATCATTCTTCAAAACTTGTGTAACTTGCTCATTACGAATTATTTTGTAATAAACCTCGTCATTTACTTTGTTAAGTATTTCAAACTGTTTGTTTGCTTTTAGCTCGAAATAAAAGGCTACTCCCGTAGCCAAAAAAATAGCAAATAAAATCCCCACTGGCTCTAAAAACACACGAAGCCCTGAATCGTGCGTGAAAAATTCATAGAATGAAACTCCAAAAGAAGCCACCAAAGCTACAAGTAGAATGATAATAATAGGGTCTGAGAATTTCTCTAAAAATTGCTTCCATAAAGGCTCTCCCTCTACCGAAGTAAGCGTATTATTCCCAAATTGTTGACGACTTTCTTGTACTTGTACGTCGGAAAGTCCTGTATAATGATTTTTTCCTGACATTTTTTTGATGAAATTTTATGACTTTTTACTTATTAAAAAATCCTACAACTTTTTTAACCTTTTTTACTATTGATGTTTGAATATCGACATTGATTATTTGACTTTTAGCTTGAAAACATTGATTACTTGCTTCAATCCAATAGCTGGTACTTTGGCTTGGATTTAGGACTATTTCTTTTATTTTTGAAACATCTTTATCAGGCTCTCGGTCTGATTTTAGAATCACTTTTGTAGCATTCATCACGTTCCAGCGGAATTTTACAGATGCTTCTGCCTTCAAATATTCATCATCAACCATTTCAAAATCAATGATTTGCACTTTATTATGTACTTTTATTTCAATTTCTTTTTCGAGTTTTGCTTCGTTATTAAGAGCAATTACTTCCAACTTGTACTTTGTGGTTCTTGAAAGGCTGAGTTTTATTTCGTCCTTGTTTTTGACCGTATTACACACACCTCCCGACCAAATATATGTATTTTTAGCATTTTTCACGTCCCAACTAAGCGAAACCAACTCTCCTTGTTTTATATCTTTACTACTTGCATCGAAACTACTAATTTGAGGGATAGGATATACATCTACTTCAATGCTTTTGTAGGATTTCTCTACCGTATGTATTGGAATACAATACAATGTAAAATTGGTGGTTTCGGTAAGTTTTCGTTGTAAAGACCCTTGAGCCGGTACGGGTTCTTTCGCAAATAACGGACTGTTATTAAGTAACATTTCTAAATCCGCGTCATTGTCCAAAAGATACACGCGTGAAGCATTTTTTACTTTCCAAGTAAGCTGAATTTCTTCGCCTTCCAAAATCGAAATTCTACTAGACGAAAATTGAATCATAAGAGGCAAAGGCACATTTGGAGCAAAGGAAAGAACTTCTTTTTTCACAGCTTCCGTTAGTTGCAAAAACGGATATTCTTCCATCGGACGGATACTCAAATAGTTAGGGTTACGCGTGTAAACATCAAGCACAAATAACAAATTGTGAATCGCTGGAGATAGATGCTGTAAATCCTTATAAATTTCCGAAGATTTAAAATTCACAAAATCATTCTCACTAAAAAGCATATATTCACTATCTTCCACTCGATATTTTTCCCATAAATCTGGATTTTCAATAATAGCTAAAACCGATAAATAAATCACTAATTCTGAAAAATAATCTGCCACCAAAGTGGATTTTTTATACTCAAAACGTGAGGGATGCTGATAGCCTTTCAATCCCGAAACGATTTCCTCCTGCCCTTCTGTTTCGGGTATACAAATGGAATCATAATCCACTAATTTGATATTATTTTCGTTGTCTATCAATAAGTTGCCGTGTTGCAAATCTCCGTGCGAAATCTTATTCTGCCGAAGCGTTTGGGTCATTTGTAAGAATTTCTCAGCAAAATCTAATAACAATTCTTTATTATATAGATTTTCTTTTATAAATTCTTTAAGAGGCTGTCCTTCAAGCCATTCCATTCGTATAGTATCGTGTAAAGTACCATTTACAAGCAATCCTTTGGTGTCATAAATGAATTCAGCAAAATACGGTAAGTTTTTATTTTTAAGATAATTAGCAATTTTTTTAAACCGTTCTTTTTTCTCCCCAAAAGGAACGTGCCACACCCGAAAAGCCCATTTTTTCTGGTTATGTTCCAATTTAAAAACCATATTAAAGCCCCCTGTATAACAAAAAGGCTGCCCGTTTGCTTTTAGTACGGCAACAGCTCCTTGCAATTCAGGAACTTTAAGAAACACATTTAGGTTCTTAACAGAAGTTACTATGCTGTGCATATTTAGGGACATGGTTTAAAATTTATCAGATATGTTTAACGATTGGTTTTCGGTTTTCGGAACAAAATTTTTAGCTACTTTCTGTTTTTCTTTTTTATTGCCTTTTACCAATTTATACAAATCGGTAACGTGAGCCACTACATAGCTGAGTGCATCACTACCATCATCAATAACTTCCAAAGCCAAAATTGCTGAATCATCATTTTTAAGCAGATTTTCATCTCTTTCACGTTGTATTTTCGCCAAAAATTGCTTTTGATTTTCAATTTTTAATAGTGATTCTACTGCGTTTTGAACATCTTTTTTGAGTCTTTCGATGAACCATTCCGAAAGGGCATCAGTCATCAAAAAGAAAGTTCCTTCGGTAAGCTCTTGCTCTGGCGAAGTATATAATTGCCCTCTATGATTTCCTTCCAAACTTGCCAAATAATCAGGATAATTATCAAAAACAAAATTTTCCTGATTCGGATATTTTAAAACATTTTTGAATTGAGTACAATTTTTCGGAACGAAGAATAAAAAGCTATCACCGATAAGTTGAGCTTTCCATTTTCGTTGATTTTCAGCAATTTCAAGCCCAATGAATGTAGCCGCAGCAAAATCTTTTTTTATGTGCTTTGACTTAACAAACCATTTCACATTAGGCTGCTGTACTATTTTATCTACTTTTTGCTGCCATTGTACTTGGCAATTATTGATAAAATCTGCATCTGCCCACACACTGCCTTGTACGAAGTTATTCACTAAAATTTGCGACCATACTGCCGAAAAAAACGAAATAGAAACTCCGTCCGAAATGGCAAAGCGTCCTCGCTCGGTATTGAGTGCATAACTATCCGCACAATCCGAGTACGATTCCGACTTTTTGTTGGTTACAAACCCTTTGACAATAATTTTCATTACAAACCGAATTATTTGGAACTTGAACCAAAGCTAAGGAATTTGATGAAACTATCAGGACTTGCATTGGATATAAATCCACGAGAATTAGGACGTATATCGAAATCATATCTGCGTCCTACTTCTTTGTAAGCTCTTGGCACTTTGCTTGATATACTAAATAAAAACTTGGCATTTTCGTCTGGTAACTCCAATGAACTTTCCTCAAATCGGCATTCTTGCCCTATCCCCAAATGTATATTGAATATCAATGGATTACCATCTTTCATTTGCATACTCATTATCTCGTATGCTTTATTAGTGGTGGCTCGTATATCCTCATCTTCATCGTCTTTGCCCGTAAAAGGGAATCCGTCCGAGATATTAATTATCACAGGAGCAGGATTATTAGGTTTTTTGTCCATCCACGCAGCCACTAATTGCTGTGCAAAATCAAAGGCTTCAGCCATAGGTGTAAGTCCGTTTTCAGGTGAAGTAGGTTCGATAAAAATAGCCATATCTTCTTCTACTTCTACAAATCCGCCTTCCCCATCAGGAATATTTTTCTTTACTTTTTCAAAACGCAACGGATTATCTGCAAAAGAACCTATATAGCCCGAACGAACATCATCAACCGACGTTCCGCCTTTTCCGCCATATCCTATAAGCGAAACAAAAAGACGGTCTTTCACCATATTCCCGCTACTACACTGCAAAATCAAATCATTAATAGTTTCATTGATTACAGAAGCGGTAAATTCTGCTTTGTTCTTATCTGCCGTGAATTCTTCTTGCATTGAAGCCGATTGGTCTATCAAAAAAATGATAAGACCAGGCGTAGCCGAACTCCATAAGGTGGTATAATTACTCATAATCTGTTAATCTGTCTTTAAAAATCTTACAAAGATAATATTTTTTTTTTGAATAAACTCTTATTTCTCGTTTTTTTATGATTAATTTTAGCTAAACTTTGGTTGCCATCATTTTTGCACCTTGTATTTTCTTCACAAAAACAACTCTTTTTACAATTAGAAAAAACTATCCATTCTCTCCCTATACAACAAAAAATCTAAAAACAATCCTCACTCCACCACTTCTACGCCGTTTTGTCTGAAAAAGGCTTTTACTTCTTCGGTCATTAAAAGGGCGGTGCCGTCTATGGTTTTTAGGTTTTTGAACTGCGAAAGTTCCCGTTCTGTAAGGGATTTGATGTCGTAAAAATCGTCCTCGCCGTCCCAATATGGAATTATTTGCATATAAATTTCATTGCCACCGTCAAAGTACAGCTCGGTAACTTTTGGGGCAAGACTCGCAGGAATCGGCAAGTCCTCAAACCACTTCTGCACCTCTGGAATCGGCTCAAAATAGTAATCCTCGGGGTCAATTTCTCGCTGGGTGTAGTTCTCACAAAAATCAAACACATCAAATGCTGGTTTTAAAACCTTTTGATTGTACATAAGTTCCTCTATTACAGCCAGTTTGAAGTTAAAATTATCAAAAACCAAAACCTCCTCCGCTATCTTCGGAATTTTGTATTTATCGGTAGTTTTTTTCTTTTCTTTGGGTAATTCAAAAACGATATATCCATCTTTATAAGGCTGATTTTCAGCTTTTAAGATAGAGAGAATCTGTTCCGAATTTTCTTCATCAAACGAAAACGGCTTTACCTTTTCAGCTGCTTCATCGGTTAATTCAAAATTTATCTCAAAATTACCAATTTTTTGCTTAACCGTATAATAAATTTCCACAATCTGCTTTGTGGTGAGCGTATCCAAAATATTTTTGCCCTCCACGGTGATAATTCCTGTGAAAGTCCCCGTAGGATTCACATCAAAATAGTTGTATTTCACCTCTTTTTGAAACTTTTCATCGTGCTGAATAGTAAATTCCACCGAAAAATTCTGCTTCTCGGCGGTCGGAATGTTTAGAAGTAGCCCCAAATCGTCCCAAATATAAACTTTTCGGCTAAATTTTTCGCCATCACTCTCGCCCTCAAAGGAGCTTTTGCGTGGTTCGCCCAAGATTTGCACCATTTTTTCAGGGTCAAACTGCTCCATAAAAACGCCATTTATAGCGATTCCCTTTTTTTCTAAATTGATTGTAAG
>JAUNHN010000150.1 GCA_030523915.1 Capnocytophaga sp.
ACTTGAACCAATAATAGTACAATCAATTGTTAATTTGGTAAAATTATCGCATTTTGCATTACCATCATCTAATGAATAATTAAAATTATTCGCAATGGAAGTAACTCCTGTAATTTCTAATTCTCCGCCAGTTATAGCATCACAGTTTAGAGATTTTGCAACGCCACCCTCAATTACCACAGCAGAGCCAATAGCAGGTTTGGTCGTTACCGTTACATTGATGTATTGTTCTTTTTCTGCTGTGAAATCATATACTTTTATGCGAGTTGTTCCAGCAGAAATACCTTCGATGATTATTTTTTTGGTTGTTTCATCATATTCTGCCGTTGCAATATTGTCATCACTTGATTCAAGAATATAATCGCCTGTACCGCTGGTAATTCTTACTTCTGCACTTTTTTCCTCCTGAACTGTTATATTTGTAGGATTGAAGATGAGAGCAGGAGCATTGATAGTAACGGGAACTGTAACCGAACGGTTTGTTTCTGTGTTAGTTACCGTTAGATTTGCTGTGCCTACTCCTGTGGGTTTTATCACGATATGATTTCCTAATCCGTCGTAGAATTTCTCTTCGGCAGTAAAAATTTCTTCATTATCTGATTTAACAGTATATGGATAATCTCGAGTTTTATCATCTTTTATGTAAATATCTTCTGGATTCATAAACTCCATCGTATAACTTGGTTTATCCAATGTAAGTTCTGAATTACTTACGGTAACTTTCAGTTTTTTGGTTACATTCTGCTGATTATCTTTTATATCAAAAGTAGTTGAACCTCCTGCAACGCCTCGCACGGTGAGTTTATTGCCGCTTTGGGTAACAGTAGCAATGGTTGTACTTCCTCCGCTAATTGCATAATTACCTGAACCATTAAGATTTACGGTAGTTTCTTGCCCTATTTGCAAAGAAACTTCACTTGGCGAAATGGTAAATGCACTTTGCACGGTTACGGTCAAGGTTTTAGTAAGTCCTGTTTTAGTGTCAGTTACGGTGATTTTTACTTGGTCTTGCCCATAAACGCTTTCTACTTTTACTTTATTATTATCTACGATGGAAGCACTAACGATGTGTGCTTTTTCAGAAGTCGCTGTATAATATCCTGAACCTTGCGTGATTTTCACTTCTTGCGAATGTGATTCCAAAAGCATTAATGTTTCTTTTTCCAATGCCAACGGAGCTACAACAATCACTTTAAGCGAAGTAGTTTCTTGGGTTTTGATATCGGTGAGGGTTAGTGAGGCTTCTCCTGCTTTTTTGGCGATTAGTTTAAGGTTTGTGCCTTCCACAGAAGCAGTTACAACTTCGGTATTATTATTTGATACGGAATATGTTCCTGAACCATCAGTAATGGCAAGGCTTTCTTCTTTTCCTATCGGAAGAAAGATTTCAGACTTCGCCAAAGTTATTTTTCCTGTAACCTCCACCGAAATAACGACTTCTGTTTTGGTTTTGGCATCTGTAACGGTAATTTTTGCTGTTCCGACGCTTACGCCTGTAATTTCTACGGAATTGTCGCTTACTTTGGCTTGTGCTACTTTGTCATTGCTCGTTTTAACCGAATAACTGCCCGAACCTTGCGTGATTTTCACCGTGATTTTCTGTGAATTTACTAGCGAAACCGATTCTTTTTCTACTGCGATTTTAGGTACAACCACTACGGCTAAGGTTGCCGTTTCGTTGGTTTTGCTATCGGTAAGGGTCAAAGTGGTTTTTCCTGATTTTATAGCTTTGATTATAAGGCTGTTAGCTTCGGTAGTTGCCGTTGCGATAGCTTCATCAGAAGAAGTAACCGCATACTGACCAGAACCTGAAACAATCGCTACTTTCAGTTGTTTTTCCTCCAAAATCGTTACTTCGGATTCATTGAAAGAAACTTTTTCGGTAACTTCCACAGGAAGAGCCAATTTTTGCGTAGTTTTTAGGTCGGTAAGTTCAATGGTCGTTTTGCCCAAAGCCACCGCAGTTACTTTTAAAATATCTCCTTCAACAATCGCCGTAGCTACTTTATCAGAAATGCTTAATGCTTCGTAATTCCCTGAACCTGTGATGGTTAATTCGGCGGTTTTTCCTACCGCAAGAGCCACTGATTTAAGGCTTAACGAAAGCAAACTAACTTTTACTTGAATCGGAACTTGGGCTTTTGTACCAGCATCTGCCAAAAGAACGGTCGTTTCGCCAGCGGAATTTCCTGTGATGATGATGTTATTTTTGGTATCAAGCGTAGCCGAAGCCACCATTTCATTCTGAGAAGTAACGCTGTATTTGCCTGAACCTGTTATACTTACAGAAGCCTCTTTGCCTACTTCCACAAAAACTTCGGCTTTATCAACAACCAATTCCGAAACGATAACATTGATTTGCTTAGTGGCGTTGCTTTTCTTGTCGGACACATATACATTGGTTGTTCCATCAGCCACCGCAGTCAATTTTATGCTGTTTCCGCTTAAAACGGCAGTTGCAACTTTCTCATTTTCATTAACTAAGGAATATTCGCCTTCGCCAGAAAGAATTTCAACGATTTTTTCTTCGCCCTTGCGGAAAATAACATTTTCGGAACTTACCAATAATGATTTTAAAATTTCCACAGGAATAGTTTTCGTATTTCCTTGACTATCAGTAATGGTAACGGTTGTTTTTCCTTCTTTTTGGGCTTCAATAATTACTTCATCGCCTTTTACAGAAACCTTTGCGATGCTTTCATCGGCTGAGGTTGCCGAAATTTCGCCGTTAGCTCCTGCCACGATGATACTTTGCGTTGTTCCTGCCGAAAAATTAACCGCTTCTTTGCTGACATTCAACGCCGTTTGCGTTTGTTCGTCGTCTTTTATGCACGAAATTGCCGTGATGGCTACACATAAAAACAATGCTATGATGATGTTTATTTTTTTCATTTTTTTAAAAAATTTTCAATTCGTGTTTGTTTTTCATTTTCCTCTCTCAGAGGGAAGCCTTGTCAGCCTGAGCGAAGTCGAAGGCTTATAATGATTGACGCTTCGACTTCGCTCAGCGTGACAGAGCTGACTACACAGCGTGATAGGAAATTTTTCTAATCCAAATAATTCTCTCTCGGAAGAATGGCTCGGTAGCCTTTTCCTTGTATTTCAATGGTTTTTTCGTTGATTTTTTTGACCAAAACTTTGTATTTTCCCGATTTAAAATTGGTGTAATTTTCATCACCTGGGTAAAAAATAAATTCTACTTCGGCGTATTCATCTACTACGGGATTGCTTATTTCCGATACAAAAATGGACTTTTTGATTTGTCCCGTGCTTACATTGCCTTTTAAAAGCGGACTATCGCTGAGCCAAATTCCCACTCCAGGACGAATGATAATATTCTGATTCTGAAAGCTAATGGCATCGGTCATAAACTTGCTGGTGGTGTAATAAAACCCAATTTCAGTTTTGGCATCTTGCACTTCCGAAATGACTTTCAGCACTTTACTGCTCGAATCCTTTGAAACGAAAGTCAGATATGCCACGCCTTCGTAACGCGATTTAAGCTCAATAACGCTGGTTGTTCCATTCCATTTGTATTCCAACATATTGTCGGGGTCATCGGCTTTGATTTCAACAATATCGCTACCGCCTGTGATGCTCACCGATTTGTTTTCGTCTTTCGGAGCGATGCGAATTTCGGTCTGCGTAAGGCTGAGTAACTGCGACAAAACTTTAATATCCAGCCTCGCTCGTTTGTCGTTAGAGGTTATCGTGGCAAAAGTTTCGCCTTCCAATAAACCTTTGATTTTCAATGTATCTTGATTGATGGAGGCTTGTGCGAATTGCGAATTTTCAATATTTACGCTGTATTTTCCGTCTCCTCCCGAAAGCAAAATTTTCCGTTCGGTGAGTTTGTTAATTTCCACATTGGTAAGCGAAGTAGCTTCCTTTCCGATTTTTATTTCGGTAACTTCATTTTCTGTCTTCTGACAAGAAAAAAGAGCTAACGAAATGCTTAAAAATACCCATTTTTTCATTTTTCTATAATATTTAAGTCGTATTGTATTATCCATTTTTTGTCGGTAGCTTCCTCGATGACGATTTTGAGTTTATTTTTGCCTAATTTTGGGAAATAAAGCGTACTTCCGATAGGGTCATACGCATATCCGTTGATAAAATAACTTATTTTCGCATCTTTGTTGTATAAATCATTGTAATAGAGCTTAATAGCTTTCGGAAATGTATTGTTTAAAACCGCTGTATAATCGGTTAGCGTTCTAAGATACGGAATGCGTTGAGGTGAATTTTCTTGTTCCAAAAATGATTGCGTTCGCGTTGTTACCACCTCGCTATAATCGGAATATTCGCCGTCTTTTTTGCTTCGTATCCGAACTTTATATAGCGTATTTGCCTCTAATTTTTCCATAGTAAGGCTGTTTGTTTGTGCTACTTGCGTGGTTTTATTGCCGCTATTGTCCTCAATTTCAACCTCCCACGAAACCGAGCTATCGCCTAAGGTGTCCCACGATAATTCTATTTCTCGCTGAAACGCACTCGCTTTTAAACCTGTCGGAGCAGAACTTCCCACACCTTTATACACCAGCGAAACATCATCTAAAAGAATATATACTCCTGAAGTAAAATCTCCTTTGATATAGAACGCAAGGTTCATACTTGAAGCAATCTTCGGAACGGTAATGGTAATTGTTTTTTGTTGCCAATCACTATTTCTTAAAATGCGAACTCCTTCTGATTCTAACCGAACTCTTTCGCCTACTTGTACGCCATTTTCATTATAATAAGTCAAAGCAGGTTCTAAGTTTTTACTGCTTGTATAGCCTTTGTACCAATACGAAAGCGTATATTCGTGTCCGCCTTGAACCGAAATTATATTCGGTTTGCCAACAGTTCCCGTAGCGATACTACCTCCGTTGAGATAGGCTTTCAAACAGCGTTTGCCTTCTTTTTTATCTTCGGAATGAGGTTCCGTATAGAAAAAACTTGTTTTGTACCAATTTCTTGGGTTTTGAGCATCTTCAAAATCCTCAAAACCACCATTGGTGATTAAATTTTGTGCATTGCTCCATTGGAAAAAAAGTCCAAGAGCCGTTAGTATTATTATTTTTTTCATAGTGATACTATTTTTTTATTTGATTTTTGTTAGGTCTTCGTTTGGTTTTCGATACACATACTTCGCAGTGCGAACTATGCTCAGACTGACAGCCCCAAACTTTCTCATTTCGAGCGAAGTCTTTTTGTGATTTCTCGACTTCGCTCGAAATGACATACTAACTGAAATCGATTTTGTCAGCCTGAGCAAAGTCTTTTTGTGATTTCTCGACTCCGCTTGAAATGACATACTAACTGAAATTGGTTTTGTCAGCCTGAGCGAAGTCGAAGGCTTTCAATCTATGTGCATCGAAGCGTCCATAATTT
>JAUNHN010000151.1 GCA_030523915.1 Capnocytophaga sp.
TAATCAATAAATGTTTAAAAATTAATTTTTTCTATCAATTTTTTGTTTTTATCTAAATAATATACTTCGTACGAAGTGTCGCCAACACTATAAACCACTTCAAAAATCCTGTAATGATGCGGAATTGTGTGTAAATCTACTTGTTTTTGTTTTTCGATTGGGAGGTCTTTATATTCTATAACTTTCTCAAATTCAAAGCCTTCGTCCCAACCAAACTCTATCGTGTAATTGTCTTCTGCCCAAGTAAGGTGGCTGTTAAAACCTTGTTTTGTGAGATTGGTGTAAAACTTAGCATTGTTCTCCGTTTGTGCTTTATTTACAAAACCAAAAAGCATAATAAACCCCGAAATAACCATTGCCAAATACCCTACTTTCTGAAACCATTTTGCACTAATTTTAGGCAAAATTATTTTCATAAAAAAGGAAGAAAGCAAAGCCGCCAAAGCCACAGCAATTCCTATTTGTAGCACTTTTATGGTAAACAACCCAAACTGAATGTATAAAATAAGTTTTACAATATGGAGCAAAACCTCATTAGCTGCCCTTGTGGCTACCACTTCGTTATTTGTAAGCCCATAGCGGAGATAAAACCTATTAAACAAAAGCCCTACGGCACCCGTTACCCCCGAAATAAATCCTGCCATTGCTCCTATAAGGAATAACGTCCAAGAGGGAAGTTTTTTTATTTCGTCATTGGAAATTTTTGTATTTTTTTTAAACACCAAAGGCAAATTAGCAATCAAAAACAAAGCCATCAAGAGTTCTACCCAAATAGGATTAATATATGTAAGCATCCACGTACCAAGCCAAGCCGCAGGAAGTGCCGCAGGAAGAAAAAAAACCGTGATGCTCCATTTGATATTTTTCCAAAAAATGGCAATTCGCGAAACCGAACTCGTTGCTGTACCTACGGAAAGTGCTGCTGGAACTTGCGTTATAGGGAGTACTCTGCCCAGTACAGGTATCAGCATCAAACCTGCCCCTCCACCACAAATAGCACTTATGGAAAAGGCTATGAAGCTAACAACAAATACTAATATAATATCCATTTTAAAGTTTTTATTTTAAATTTATTTCGAGTTACGGATAAGCGTAAAATGTTTTATTCTGATTTTACACACCTAAAAATAGTATGGCTATTACCTCTACCTACATTGTCGTAGATTTGAGCTACTTTCAATCCTGCTTTTTCTACACAATATATCATATCTTGTGAATAATACATTTTACTATTACCATTTGCCATAGCCGTAAAATATACACTTATTTGGGTTAGGCAATAAGCTCCCGTTTCGTGCGATTGCCTGTCCCAATATGCTTCTAATATATAAAGTTCTGTTTTTTCATCCATTGATTGGGCAACTCTACTTAATATAGATATTACCTCTTCTTGCGAAAAGCAATCCAAAAATTGACTCATCCAAATAACGTCAAAGCCCGTAGGAAAAGGTACAGAATTGTCTAGCAAATTAGCTCCGTGTCCGTGAATACGTTCGGCTCCAAACTTGCCTTTGATAGCTTCACGCATTAGCTCTAATTGTTGTGGTAAGTCCATTATAGTTACCTCTACTTCAGTATTATATGTTACACATTGCAATGCCCACCGACCTGTATTTCCGCCTACATCGAGGAGTTTTTTTATTGGTTTTGCAAAAACAATCCGAAGTGCATCAGGGAACGAAATATCGGAATAATGATGGTCAAACGCAAACCATTTTTCTTGCGTAACGGCAGGAAGCTGTGATAATCCCTCATAAATTGTTGCCCAATTCCCAAAAACTTGTAATCCTATGGGCTTTTCCTCCCGAAGTGCTTCTTCCAAATGATACAATCCTTGATAGCAAACCTCGTGTGTAAACTCCAAATTTACACGTGTCATCTTGTCTTTTTCAAGGAACCATCCTGCTTTTGTGATGTAAAATTTGCCCTCCTTGACGATGACCGTCCCGATGGAAAGTGATGCCTCAAGCAGCACCTGTACAGCGTATTTGCTCAATGAGGTTTGTGTTGCGATTTCCTCCAAGGTCATTCCGTCGGTTTGTTCACATAACCTACTGAAAATCCCAAATTTAATCATCAATCGTGATACTTGAAAAACAACTGGTGCAAAAGCTATTTCCTGAGCCAATCGCTGTGCCGAAACAGCCGATAGCTGCTCTGAAGTGTATTTTTTTAATGCTGATGTTAATTCCATTATGCTAATTCGTTTCGCAATTTTATAAAATTAATACCTTAGTTAGTTATTTTGAATAAATATTATAAATTAAATCCGCCTTGACGGAAAAAACTTCCAAAAACAAGCAATGTAACTCCGATAAGTGTTACCAAAATTATATGTACTGTCATTTCTGGTAATTTTTCAATTTTTCCTTTCCTCAATTTAGGCAAAACACGCGTTTGTGCACTAATAGCAAGGCAAATTGTAAGTAAAAGTCCCGTTATTTTCAGCGAAACCACCGTTTCTATAGGATTTGCAAAAGAAAACCACATACCTATTTTTGCTCCGAAATCATACGCCATCCAAATTCCTGTAATCACAAGAAAAAGCAACGATGGCATTCCGATAGGTTCATATGTTTTCTCAAATTTCTCAATATACGAAAAGTCTTGATGCTTTAAGGCTTTTGGTAAAAAACCAATAGCCAAAACCAAATGTCCTCCTACCCAGATAGTTGCACTAATTAGATGAACAATCAATAAAATATGATGAAATGCCATTCTGTTTATTATTTATTATTAAAACTATTCATCGTGATATTAATTCCTGCCAGCCCAAATGAAAGCACAGCTTCGGCACTTTTAGTTAGCCTTTCGGGTAAGGCTGTATTTTCCTCTTCGCTCCATTGCCCAAGCACATAATCCACTTGTCTGCCTTTGGCAAAATCATTACTAATCCCAAAACGCAAACGTGCATACGCTGTGCTATTAAGTTGAGCCTGAATGTCTTTCAGCCCATTATGTCCTCCATCGCTTCCTTTTGATTTGATACGAATCGTGCCAAAAGGCAAATTCAAATCATCTGTTACAATTAGTAGATTTTCTATTGGGATATTTTCTTTTTCCAACCAATAACGTACCGCTTTTCCGCTGAGGTTCATATATGTAGAAGGTTTTAGTAAAATAAATGTTTTACCTTTGTGTTTCAACTCGGCAATGTCGCCTAATTTTTGAGTCGTAAATGATACACTATGCTGTTCGGCTAAGAAATCAACTACCTTAAAGCCAATGTTATGTCGTGTGTTTTTATATTCCAAACCTATGTTTCCTAATCCTGCAATTAAATATTTTTTCATTTTTGGGGTGTTTTGGGCAAAAAAAATGTTTATCCCTATCAATTATCGTGTTGATTCTCTTATTACGAGTGATGTTTTGATGATTTCAGTTCTGAAATTGCGTTCATCGGCTTTGCTGTCAATACTTTCGATGAGGAGTTCCATTGCTTTTCTACCGATTTCGGCTCCGTGCTGGTCAATAGCCGTTAGTTTTGGATATGAATTTTTGGACAAAAATCCATCGGCAAAGGTAATGATACCCAATTCTTCTGGAATTTTAATACCTCTATTATGAGCTTCGCGTATGGCTTTGACCGCCAAAAATTCATTATTACACAAAAGTGCATCGAATTGATGCTTATCGAAGAATTCAGGAATTATAGTATCAGAATGAACATCTTCTACTGCCAGAATAAGGTTTTCATCTATCGGGATAGCTGCATCCGAAAGGGCGTTTTTGTATCCTTGTGTACGCAGATTTCCTACGCTGATGTAATTGGGAACGGTAAGTAATCCAATGCGGTGATATCCTGCTTTAATCAAGTGATTTACAGCTTTGTATGAAGCCATCGCATCGTCTACAATCACTTTGTCGCAGTAAATATCCTGAGCTACACGGTCAATAAGTACCAGTGAAAGCTCTTGATTTAGAATTTCACGCAAGTGGTGATAATCTTTTTTGGCTTCGCTCCCTTTGGAGAGGGCTACGATAAAGCCGTCGATGCCTGTTTGCATTAACGTTTCAATGTTTTTTACCTCTTGCTCAAACAATTCGTTTGAAAAACAGGTGATGATATTATATCCCTTTTCATTGGCTACACTTTCAATACCACTAACAATGGTTGAGAAAAAATCGTGAACAATTTCAGGGATAATTACTCCCACCGTTCTGGATTTTTTATTTCTAAGGCTCAGTGCAATGGAATTAGGTCGATAGTTATGTAATTTAGCAAAGGCTTTGATTTTTTCAGTAGTTTCTTTACTAATTTCAGGACTATCGTTAAGTGCTTTGGACACCGTAGAAACACTGACGTTCAGCTCCTTGGCTATATCTTTGATGTTTATTTTCTTTTTCATACGCACCTAAAATTTTATGACGTAAAAGTAAACATATTTTTCCAAAAATACAAAAAGACTGCCCAAAAGACAGTCTTTTCGTTGATTTTCAAATCTATATGAAGCGATTAAAATACACCTAAGTAGAACGCATCACCTGCGATTTTAAGCGTTGCTCCTTTTGTAAAGCCGTTTGCATCTGCTTTTGTAGGGTCAAAAATATAGATGTATCCATCAGCATTTAGAGGAGCTATGGCAGCATAAAGTTTTCCGTCTTTACCTAATTTCATATTTTGGTTTGACGCAAGCCATAAGTTCTCAGGTAAATTCATTTTGATAGCTGTTTTGTTTTTCAAATCTACACGAGCTACCCCCCAGTATTTATTTTCTGAACCCCAGCTTGTTCCTTTGGTAGCATCGTAGAAATAGATGTATGCGATACCATTACCAGCATAGAACATTCCTGAAGCTCCTACTTCTTGCAATCCTAAGGCTGTTGCCAAATCAAAATCATACGTATCATCATACGCACCATTGGTGATTTTCAAAATTTTGGTTTTGTTTGTACTATTGTGGTAAACACTTCCGTCATATACAAAGTACGGAGCGGTACGGTAGCCATACGCTTCTCCTGTTCCAAGACCTGAATAGATAATTTTAGGATTTTCTAACGAAGGATAATCCAATACCAAAGTAGATGTTTTGTAAGTTTGCTCTTCAATATCTTCTGCTCCGTTATAGCCTTGTTTTGCTACTCCAAGATACACTTTACCATCAAGTATTACAGGTGAATCCACTCGCCAGATGTGTAAGTTTGGCAAAGAATTATCTGTTTCCGTAGGGAAAGTCATTGTCTTCTTTTCAAACGAATAATCTGCTAAATTAATTCGTGCAATATTAAGCGTTGATGTGGTGCTACTATACGTTCCGTCTGGATTTGTATTATGCTTTGGTGTAGGGACAGCATATAGTAATGCCGTCGCATCGTCCATTTTTTTCCAACGGATACCTCTTGTTCCCATTACGCCTGATAAATCACGCTCTTC
>JAUNHN010000152.1 GCA_030523915.1 Capnocytophaga sp.
ACCTTATTATCAAAGTTATATTAGCAGTTGTTATTATTTCGCTCAATTTTATATAATACACAAGTTTTAAGTCGGTCATTATTTGTCAATAGAGAATGTTCAAATTCATATTGTTTTTTCATTCCTATTTTTTTCATAATATGTTCCGATTTTGTGTTAATTTTCGATGCAATTGAATATACATTTTCAAGTTTTAACTCGTTGAAAGCATATTCAAGACATTTTTTTGCACCTTCTGTCGCAAAACCTTTGTTCCATTCATCGCTTTTTATCCTCCAGCCAATGTCAATACAAGGCGTAAATGCTGCCTTATAAGTTTGCTCAGTAAACCCGATAAAACCTATAAATTCATTGCCATCAAGTTTATCAACTGCGAAATAGCAAAACCCTTTTTCCTTGAATTGATTTTTCATTCGTTCAATAAATTCTTTTGTCTGTTCTTTTGTCGGAATATTTGGAAAAAATTCCATTACTTTTTCGTCAGAATTTATTTCGTGCATTTTGTCAATGTCGGTTAAATCCCAATTTCTAAACCCAAGGCGGTCTGATGTAAATATATATTTTTTATCGTTATTCATTTTCTATTTCTTTATTTCGCTGATTTTCAAGTTGTTTTATCGTACTACTTAACCTCGCCAAAGTTTGAAACTTTGGCGAGGTTCTAACCAACCGTCTTCCCAAAAAACTCCTAAAACTTCTTGAAAATAAGGGGCATCGCTTCGGGGTCAAGGGGTGTGGTATCTACCAAGTTGAGCGACTTTACCATATGGAGCGTTCCTGTCTTATACTTCTGAAAATGAGCCGATTGTATATGCGATTCGTAGGCTTCTTTATCGGCGTAAATCTCCATTATGCGGACTTGATTTTTGTCCTTTATCACCTGCATTGGGTAAATGCAAATCACGCCTTTTTCCTCCTTTACGGAAGTCTCACCAACTTTTTTAGCTTCTCGAAGGTATTCGTCCAAATATTCGGGGAAAACCTCTATTTCCGCAATGCGAACCAGCATTTTGTCGGTGTCAATGGCTTTGTTGGGGTTTGTTTTCATCGTTGAACAAGAAATTACTAAAATAACTGAAAATAAATAAATTAACTTTTTCATTTTAACTGATTTTTCGGCAAATATACAACAAAAATGATTCTGTAATTGCTGCCTCTACCCTCGTCAAAGTTCACACCTTTGGCGATGGTTTTGCTGTATTAAAAATATTGGAAGACACGGTGTGTCATTTATTTTTGGCGAAAATTACGGATTGGGAACTATTTTCACAGAAAGTCCTAAATCGCTGATTTTTACCTTTTTACCTTTGTGTATAAGCGTTTTTCCGTCCGAAAGCGTATGAGCATTTATCACTTTCATTTCCTTGTTATAGGTATTTTTTAAGATTCTCCTTTCAAAATTTGCATACTCTACACCATTCTTTTTTCTAATTCCCATACCTGTTATAGAACCTGTGTAAAGCAATGATTTTCCGTCTGTTAGATAATTAGAATTTGGAATTTGGTGCAAATTTTCCATTTCAAAACCTTCCATATCCACAGGATATTCTGAATCAAAATAAAGCTGATTTTTGTATTGAAGAAATCCATTTTTAAAAACTTTCAGATATTTTTCCTCAAAAACCGTAGTAGCCTTTGTTTCAAGGTGATAGAAGAGAATTTTATCTATTTTTATAGGTTTTTCATCGGGTTTTATAACATACAAATTGTTTCCTATTTTGGTTACAATTCCACCATCTTCATCTGGAGAATATTTATTGAAAATCAACTGTTTATCGTTTAATTCAAATTTTAAATCACAACTATAAAACCCCTTTAAATCTATCCCAGAATACAAAATAGGATATGCACTCCCCAAACCTTTATCGTTGTAGTCGTATTCACCATAGCCATAGCCAGAATTATCATAATACATTGATTTTCCATCACTTATAAGCGTTTCCGAGTTATCATAAAAAGTATATTGTTTTATTTTTTGGGCGTTAATTTTCAGAGGCGTTATGTGATGCCCTGATTTTATAGCAAAAATATTTTCGCCAAAGATGATATATTTGTCCCCAAGTATGGCTTTTTGGTTTTTGGCAGCTGCAATTTGCTCGGAATTCGGAACAAAATTATCATAATAACCTTTTTCGTTGAGCTTATAATGCTGACCAAAATAGTACAATCCGTTTTTGTCGTAATAGTAGTTATCTATCACAAAATGAAGCGTTTGCACATCTACTGGAATATCTATTTCCCTCAAAACGAGTTCCTCTGGCGAAGAAAAATCAATGAAGAAATTTTTCCCTTGCTTGGTGTAAATAAAATCGTTGATAGCTTGGTAGCCTTCAAGAGAAAGCGACAGGCTTTTCGTATAGTTTTTGTGCGAATAGTACATCGCATTTTTGTCTTTGAAAAGCATCACGAAATCATCGTAATAGATTATTTTTAAGGTATTTACATCAAAATTAAACGGAAATTTTTCTTTGAACAAAACCTCATCTCCGAGCAAAAGCAAAGTAGTTTTTTCATAGTTTATATTGGTTTTCTCGTAAGTGGCACCGTCCCAATTAACGCCACCTACCTGCGTATAAACTCTAACTTCCTTTCTTTCAGGGACTAACATATAATCCCCAATGATAAATTCCTTTGTTTGTCCGAAACAAAACACAGCAAAAAACAATGCAATAAAAGTGATTTTAGTATTCATAATGTATAAGTCCTCTCCCCCAACCCCTCTCCGAAAGAGAGGGGCTTTTGCGGTGAGCATTATTTTACAAAGATAATGAAAATATTGTTTTTCAACGAAATACTTCAACAAAAAAACATCGCCAAAGTTTGGAACTTTGACGATGTTGTATGTCATAATCTTTATTTCTGATTGCCTGTGTGGCTAATACCTTTGGCGATGGTTTTGCTGTATTAAAAATATTGGAAGACACGCTGTGTCAAAAATCGTTAGTTATCGTGTTTTTTTGTGAAAATTTGTTGATGCTTTTGTTTGATAAGCGAAATATAAGCCTCTTGCATAGTGCCTGACAAGAAACTTTCTCGGATAAAATCTTCCCATTTCGGTAGAATTCTTTCAAAGCGTTTGTAAATTGATTGCACCGATTTCTCGTTAATTTTCAAAGAGTTAGCTAAAATATCAAAATCGTTTTGGGTCAATTTATTTTTTTTGCCATTCAGCGTAAGTGCCGATTCTTCCCTATCATCAGGAATTACGAGTGCCGTGCTGAGCAAATCGTAGGCAGGCGAAAGTTCGTATTGACCAAGCGGATTTTTCAACAAAGCATAGTTCTTCAGGTGCATATCGGCATTGCCTACCAAAAAATTAAACAACACCAATTCAAACAATCGTTGAGCTTCAAACCCTTTATTTTCAGCGTATTGCAAAAGAATTTTCCCCACTTTTTCCACCGAACTTCGGTATTTGTGTTCCGTTAGATTTTCGCTGAGCTGACAGAAATCTTCCATTGCTATCTTTTTATTTTTCTCTCGGTCAAAACGCTGGGTAATATACGCCAAATCGCCTGATTTCAAACGAATTAAGGTGTGTTTTGCCGTTTTAATTTTAGCCAATTCCGCCAAGTGCATCGTCAGGTCTTCATTTTGTGGAAGTTCCTTATATTCAACGGATTGCGGTTTTAAAATATAATCGCCAAATAGCCCCACAAGTGTAAGCCGAGGAGGCTGATTGGATTGCTTTTGGAGCTGCATAGATAATTTTGGCTGAACGCCTGTAACGGCAATACTTCGCACGACAATCTGCCGAGCCATTTCGGTAATATGCTCATTATCAAAGTCTAAGACAGGCGGTAGGCTCGTTCCAAACATTTTTTTAGAACAAGCCGAATGAAAATCTATTTCGTTGTTTTTCAACTCTTTATAACAATATAAACACTTTTTCATATCAATCTTCATTAGGAATTACCGACACCGCACCAATACAATCTCTACACATCGTAAGCAAAAGTCCAAAACGGTCTTTTGGGTCTAATTTCCAATTAGTTACAGCTATATCCAACAGCCAACCTTCGGGAATTAATCCATCGAAAAACGGAAATAAAACCTTACTTTCATACGCTTCTTTTCTAAGTGGTAAAGTGAGACTTATTGCATTGGCATTCAGCGAATTAAGGTAATTTTCATTGTATGCGAATTGATAGCCCTCTTCGTTTTCAGAAATAGTTCCTGCCCACAAATCTTGGTAAAAAACATTTGCTTTTCTCATAGGTCTTTTGTTTTGATTACTCCCATTTCTGCTCCGAAAAGAGCCAAAACTTGATTGACTTTATCCAACCGTAGCGTAGGTTTTCCTTGTTCCAATTCACGCACGAAACGCAAGCCCACACCTGCCCTTTCCGCCAGTTCAGGCTGTGTGATTTTGAGCTGTCGGCGTTTTTCCTTTACAAATTTTGCTAAATCGGTTTCCATAAAAATATACCTTATAGGGTACAAATATAGAAATTTTATTTGAAATTATACCTTAAAGGGTGTAAATTTTAAAATTCAACCAAAAATATACCCGAAAAGGTATAAAAATATTGATGTTCAAAACAAAAAAATCTTGCAAAATATTCCTCTCCCCAACCCCTCTCCGAAAGAGAGGGGCTTTTGCGGTGAGCCACCGTTGGCTATTATTTTATTTTACAAAGATTGTAAAAAATTGATATTCAAGAAAATACCTCAAAAAAAACATCGCCAAAGTTTGGAACTTTGGCGATGTTATCCCTAATTGCCTGTGTGGCTCACACCTTTGGCGAAGTTGTGTGTTATAATCTTTATTCCTAATTGTCTATACGGTTCGCACAAAACACTATAATTCACTAAGTTCTTTTTGAACTTTCTTTGGAAGTCCTAACACGACTAATTTATAAGAATCTGTAATCCAGTCTTTTAGCTGTTGATCGGTAATAGAACTATTCACTTTTACGCTGTTCCAATGCTTTTTGTTCATATAATAACCCTCAGTAATTTCTTCGTATTCTTCTCGCAATCGGATAACTTCTTCGGGGGTAAATTTCAAATTAATGAACTCAAAATTGGTAATATCCGTATCGCAAAACATTTTGCCTTTCACCGTGAAAACCAATGTTTTATCATCAAAAGGCATTTTTTCTTCTGCTCCTTTCAGCGATAGGCAAAAATCTCTTAATTCTTCGATATTCATCTCTATTGTGTTTGTTCTGCAAAGCCAAGAATATAGCCGTTTATATCTTTCAAATAAAACTCTCTCACGCCGTACCAAGTGGTAGTTAGTTCGGTGATTTTCAAGTTTTTAAGTTTCATATCTTGATAGAATTTATCAATATTTTCAATGTCCATATAAAATACTGCCGAAGATCCAATTGTTTGATTTTCAGCAAGATA
>JAUNHN010000153.1 GCA_030523915.1 Capnocytophaga sp.
AGAACAGGCTTTTACCTCCTTAGAATCAGATAATTGGTACAATTTATTTCCTTCAGATTTTACAGCAGGAAAGGACAAAATACCCATAAATGGACTTATCTGGATGGGTACACCCGATTTTATGAAAGCTCAAATCAAAGAAAAAATCGCACAAGGATTCAATTGTATCAAAATGAAAATTGGAGCGATTGATTTTCAGCAAGAATATCAAATTTTAAAAAATTTACGTAATGAATTTTCTGCCAAAGATATAGAAATTCGTGTAGATGCTAATGGAGCTTTTTTACCTAAAAATGCCCTTGAAAAAATAAAGCAACTATCTGATTTAGAGCTTCATTCCATAGAACAGCCTATCAAAGCTGGACAACACGAAGCAATGGCAAATCTTTGTGAGCAAACACCCCTACCTATAGCCCTTGATGAGGAGCTTATTGGCATTTTTGACCATACAATGAAAACAGCTGTTTTAGAACAAATAAAACCGCAATATATTATATTAAAACCTTCGTTAATAGGAGGTTACAAAAATTCAGAAGAATGGATATACTTGGCTGAAAAACAACAAATAGGCTGGTGGATAACAAGTGCTTTGGAAAGTAATATTGGGCTAAACGCCATAGCACAATGGACATATACTCTTAAAAATCCAATGCCTCAAGGTTTAGGCACAGGAGCATTGTACACGAATAATATTCCTTCATCACTTTTTGTAGAAAATGGCTTTTTATGCTATAATAATCACAAAAACACATTTTTAATACCTTGAAACTATGTAGTGTTTTACACTACTATTCCTTTTAAAGTATAGATTTTATCTATAAAACACAAATAAAAAGGCGGTCAGAAACTTTTCTAACCACCTTTTTTCTTATTTGTATATTAACTTAATAGAAAAAATCTATTTGCTTTTCATCTCCTACATCTCGTGTTCTTCTTTGATGTGGATGTGTTCGTAGTCGGCTATCATTTGTTTTTCGTAGTTTACTTTTTCGCCTTTGCGGAATTTCGCCATTAGCACGTCCATTATTAAGTAAACTAACGGAACGATTATCAAGGTCAAAAACAAAGACGAAATCAATCCGCCGATGATTACTATCGCCAAGCCGTTAAACATCTCCGCCCCTGCTCCACTGGCTATCGCAATCGGAATCATACCGAAAACCATCGCTATGGTCGTCATCAAAATCGGACGTAAACGAGCGTGGTTGGCTTGTATCAGTGCCGTTACCGTATCTTCACCGTGTTCTTTACGATGGTTGGCAAAATCCACTAACATAATCGCATTTTTGGCTACCAACCCGATGAGCATTATCACCCCAAGTAAGGTAAACACGTTCAGCGTCATATTCGTTATTGCCAATGCCCACAACGCCCCGATGAACGAAAGCGGAATCGAGAACAGCACCACAAACGGACGCGAAAAACTGTCGTATAGAATCACCATCACCATATATACTAACAATATCGCGGCTACAAGTCCTACCAAAAGTGTTCCGAATCCTTCACTTTGGTTTTCTCTATCTCCTTGCCAGATAAAACGCACGGTATCAGGTTTTTCGAGTTGTGAGAATTTCGCTTCCCACTCCGAAGTTATCGTTCCCGAAGGCTTTCCTACCGCTTTGGCTTTTACGGTTACGGCTGGCGAACGGTCGTAACGGTCTAATTTACTTGGACCTGACGAAAACGCTACATCGGCAAACTGCGAAAGTTTGATTTGCTGCCCCGAAGCATTGGTAAACAACAGATTTTGAACGTTTTCGATAGAAGCTCGGTTGGCTTCGTCAAACACAATATTAATGTCGTACTCCGAGTCGCCCATACGGAATTTACTATTGTCATCTCCGTTAAATGCCATACGCATCGTTTGCCCTACAGTAGCCACATTCAGCCCTAAGGAAGTCATTTTATCGCGGTCTACCTGCACGGTAATTTCAGGATTTCCGTCTTCGGACGAAAGCTCCACCCCTGTTGCACCGTCTACGGTTCTAAGCATATCGGCTAATTTTTCGGCATATTCTTGAGCTACGGCAGCATCGTCAGCCGTTACGGTAAGCTGTATTGGCGCATCTTCCACACCCATAAGCCCCACTGGAGCGGTTGAAATTTTTGCCCCTACAAGCACTTCTTCTAACTTTCGTTGCAACTTCGCCGCATAAATAGTTGTATTGTCGGCTCTTAATTTTTTATCGACCAAAAACACCTGAAGCTCAGACTCATACGCCGTTGATTGCGAAGCTCCAAACCCTGAACTGGTTTGTCCTACGGTGGTAATTACTTTTTCTACTTCGGGCAATTGGCTTACATAATTTTCAGCCTTTTGGGTCATAAAGTTGGTTTGCTCTATCGAAGCATCTTTCGGCAATTCTATTTGAAGTACGAACTGACCTCTGTCTAACCCTGGGAAAAATTCTCCACCGATAAATCCTAACGGCAACAAGGCTATCGAACCGATGAACAACAACGCTACTCCTATAATTGTAGCCAATTTATTTTTGAACGACCAACGCAAAATTCGCGTTACAAATTGCGTAAATTGTTTAAGCATTGCCTCGAACTGATATACGATTTTTCCGAAGAACGAACTTTCGCTCAAATGTTCTAATTTTCCGAAGCGAGAGTACAACCACGGCACCGTAGTAAACGACATAAATAGCGACAACAACGTAGCGATAATTACCGTTACACAGAACTGACGAATGATGTCGGACACCAAACCTGAACTGAGGGCTATCGGCAAGAAAACCACCACAATAACAAGCGTAATCGCCGTTACGGTAAAGCCAATTTCTCTGGCTCCGTCATACGCGGCACGAACTTTATTTTTACCCATTTCCATATGGCGGTGAATGTTTTCCATAACCACGATGGCATCGTCCACCAAGATTCCCACCACCAGCGAAAGGGCTATCAAACTCATCAAATTGAGCGTAAATCCTAACAAAAACATCCCGATAAACGTAGCAATAAGCGAAGTTGGGATAGAAACCATCACAATCACCGCATTACGGAAGCTGTGCAAGAAGAGCAACATCACGGCAGCCACCAAAAATACCGCCAAAGTAAGGTCAAACACCACCGAATCTGCCGCTGCTAAGGTAAATTCGCTCGAGTCGTTTGCCAAGTCTAATTTCAGTTTGTTGGCTTTGTAAGTTTCTTCCATTTGTCCCATTCTACCGCGAACTAACTCACTCACTGCCACCGCATTAGCATCGGTTTGTTTGGTAATTTGTAGCAAAAGGGTATTTTCTTGATTGATACGAGCCAATTTTTCGGCTTCTTGCTCGGTATCTTGCACGTCTGCCACGTCCGAAAGGCGGATATTAATGCCGTTTTGAGAAGCAATCGTTAGGTTACGAAGCTCGTCTACGGTTTTGAATTTTCCTGCCAAACGAAGTGTCGTATTGCTCTCACGCGTTTTGAGTTTTCCTGTTGGGAAATCTAAGTTTGACGCGGCGATAATTTGCTGTACTTGACTGATAGTGAGTCCGTAACCTTCTAATTTTTTAGGGTCTAAACTCACGCGGATTTCACGTTCTTGTCCGCCCACGATGGTTACTCGAGCCACCCCAGGAACGCGAGAAAGTTCGGGTTGTAACTTCTTGTCTACCAAGTCATAAAGCTCTTGCGAAGACATTTCTGCCGTAACTCCGAGCGTGATGATAGGCATATCCGAAAGGGAGAATTTGCTCAGCGAAGGTTCATCAGCATCATCGGGCAAGTCCGAACGAATGGCGTTGATTTTACGTTGGGCATCGTTTAGGAGGAAATCCACATCGGCACCCGTATTGAGCTGTACCATTACGATAGACAAACTTTCATAGGAATACGACTGAATTTTTTTGATATTCTCAAGGGTTGAAACCGCATCTTCTACCTTTTTGGTTACGGTACTTTCGATTTCGTTGGGCGAAGCACCTCCGTAGACGGTAGATATGGTAATCATATTTACCTCAATATTCGGCACCAACTCATAATTAAGCGATTTGTAACTGTAAAACCCACCGATGAGCAACATCGAAAGTATCACAATAATGACACTCGGACGGGTAATGGACGTTTTGATTATATTCATTTTTTATTTATTTTTTTTTTTATTCAAAGATTTGTTATTGAAAGATTATTTATTTTGTATATCTGTGTATTCGTCATAAATAAATGGGTCGTGTTATAAAAAGTATGATGATAGTTCCGATTGTCAGGCTGAGCAAAGTCTGCGAAAGCAGAGTATGTGACGAAGCCCTGTAATGATAAGGCTTCGACTTCGCTCAGCCTGACACAGAAATATCCTTTTTTTGTAAAATATCATACTTTTTGCATCAACTTCTATAAATGAAGTTCTCCCAAATTCGTGTGAATTTTACTTCGTACAGTTCGGCTTTCAGCCTCGTGTGTGTCATTTGTGGTAAAATAAACCACACACGAGGCTGAAAGCCAAAGTCAGCGAAAACAACGTATTAGCCACAAAGCATTGTGGCTCTACGATTACCTAAAATTCTCTACATCAAGGCTTTCTCCTATTGGCAACAAATGCAATTTACGATGTGCTGCTGCAAATTTATTTACCGATGCTTCGTGGTCGATTTTAATGACATCAAATGTGTCATAATGCACTCCCAACGTGTGGTACGTATCTACGAATCTGGCAGCCGTAAGGGCATCACGTACGCCCATTGTATAATTATTTCCTATCGGAAGAATCGCCAAATTGATTTTATATTGATGCGGAATGATAGTCATATCCAAATGCAATGCCGTATCCCCTGAAATATAGACAGTTAAGTCATCGCTATCGATTAAAAAACCTGCTGGATTTCCACCGTATTTTCCATCGGAAAAAGAGGATGAATGCACAGCTTTAATCATTTTGATTTTTACGCTTCCGTTCTCAAATCGGTGCGAACCTCCGATGTTCATTTCGTGTCCGTCTAAGCCCAACGCTCTGTAATGAGCTAAAATTTCAGGATTGGAAATCAGTTTTGCCCCTGTGTTTTTAGCGATGGCTTCTGCATCCAAAATATGGTCTTGATGAGCGTGTGTCAGCAAGATATAATCCGCCTTAATAGTCGAAATATCAATGTGTTTTGCCAACGGATTGGCTGAAATAAATGGGTCTACCAAAAAATATTTTCCTTTAATTTCGATATTGACACAGGCGTGTCCTAAATAGGTTACTTTCATAATAATATGTATTTTTCCTCTCCCCAACCCTCTCCCAAGGAGAGGGAGTTTTTAAGGCGTTTTACTTACTGCTTAATCACTCCCAAAAAGGGGATTTCTATTATACAAATTTAAAAAAAATCTCTGGTGATGGCACATCTGAAAAACTTAACA
>JAUNHN010000013.1 GCA_030523915.1 Capnocytophaga sp.
TTATCAGAAAAATAACTTTTGTAAAATAATATAAAAAATTATTTTATTATTTTTTGGCATAGACTTTGAATATTCATAATCAAAGAACAATATTGATAGTGTTAAAATATTAAATTTATTAACGTAAAAAAGAAGGAGTTATGAAAATAATTGCAGCAATAGGTCTATCTGCTTTATTTTTTATAAATGCAGAGGCACAAGAAAATAGGCGTTCAGCCAATGATAACAGACGCTACGAAAGGAATGATAACAATCGGTATGCTCAACGTGAAGGAACTCGAAGTGAACGCTCATATAATCAGCATAATAACAGAAATAATAAATATGCTGATAATCATCGAAATGAGGAGCCTCGCCAATCTCGTAATTATTCCCAATATGAAAGAGGAAATTCATACGGGAACAATCATAATCGAGGAATATTTACCCGAAATCAAGTTACTTATCGAGACAGACGTGAGTATGCAACCGTAAGAAGATTACCTGAAAATTATTGCGTAGTAAATCACCGAAACCGAGATTACTATTTCGACAATAATCGTTATTATAGCTATACTAATGGCTATTATCGTGAGATAGTTCCTGAATTTGGTTTTGTAATTAACAATATACCAAATAATTATGTAAGAGTAAGTTTTGGAATTAATAATTATTTTGTATTCAACGGTATTTTTTATAACCGAGTGAACAGAGGTTATGAAGTAGTCCGTCCTGCCATAGGAACGATAGTCTATGAATTACCTTATGACTATGAATATGTGTACATTAATGGCAATACCTATTATGAATATGCCAATGTAATCTATGAACAAGTACAATATAATGGTGTTCGTGCTTTTGAAGTAGTAGGAATTATCGCATAAAATCCCCTAAGTGTTATATATAAGTGAAGAAGCTACCGATTTTTTGAGTAGCTTCTTCTGTTTTTTATGATTTTAGTCTAAAAAATTTCTAAAAGTCCTTTGAAATTTACTTTATATGGTTGATTTTTGTAAATAGGAAATTCTTCATTTTCGATATTTACCAGTCCTACACCTGCAAAATAAGTTTTGGCATTGTGTTTTAGAGCGTGTTCCCTTACGATTTGCATAAAAACGGGGTCATACACATCGGGGTCTTCTCCGTAAGGAATTGCCCGAACGATGATAAAATATTTTTGTTTCAGCTTATCCACACATACAAATTGAGGGTCTTTTTTGAGTTTGCTATTCACCAATAAAAACTCCCATTGTAATTCATCGCGTAAGGCTGTCCCTACAATGTTCATTGCCAAGTTATGTAACTCTTGTCCTGTCAATGGAATAGGTGGCATTATAATACGTTTTTAGCAATTTGATTCAGTCCAAAAACAATGAGATTTTCAACAGCTTTTTTGGTATCTTTTGTAAATGTACTAGTAGCACGATTGGCAATAATCACATTAAGTGAAACCGCCTGATGTCCCAGTAATTTTGACAAACCATAAATAGCCGAAGTTTCCATCTCTAAGTTGGTAATTCTTAGGTTTTTATATCTGAAAGAATGTAATTTGTCATTCAGTTTAGAATCTTGAACTTGCAAGCGAAGTATTCGTCCTTGCGGGGCATAAAACCCTGGCGCAGTGCCTGTTATTCCTTGAAAAATAGTTTCATTTAAGATTTTTTCTTTCAGAATTTCACCACACGAAACAATATAAGGACGTCCTTTATCCAAAAGCCAATCTGTATGCTTGATGAAAGCCTCTTCCAGCTCTAAATCACGAACCGAAAGGCTTTCTTTGTATGAATGAAACATATTATCCATACCCAATCCGTGTGATGAAAGTACAAAACTATCCACAGGTATATCCGCTTGCAATGAACCTGATGTTCCAAAACGAATAAAATTCAATGAGGTAATATCTTTTTTAGGTTGCCTTGTATTCAAATCAATATTGAAAAGAGCATCTAACTCATTGATTACGATATCGATATTATCAGGACCTATTCCTGAGGAAATTACACTTAGGCGTTTTCCTTGATACCACCCCGTATGTGTACAAAATTCTCTTTTTTGTACTTTATGCTCAATGGTATCGAAATAAGCACTAATACGTCCCACTCGGTCTTGGTCTCCTACGAATATAATTGTATTTGCAACTTGCTCGGGTTTTAAATTCAAATGGTAGATGCTTCCATCAGGATTTAAGATTAATTCAGATTCTTTTATCATTTTGATTTTTAGTGAGTTAATATTGATGGAAAATTATAGTTTTAATATTTTGTTTGATGCATCATAATATAAAAAATCATATTTTAGGCTTCCTCCCAGATATTCATACTCGTTTCGAAGTATTGGATACATATTGGTTGTATTTTGTATGACACTTTCCCCTTGAGTGTTGATTTTCAGAGGATTTACCGAGTGGAATAATGATTTTAATTTGTCAATAACTCCATTGAATTGCATGGCGTTATATCCTAAGTCGGAGTGCTTTTCTACCAAATGATTTAAAAACATTGTTTTGTTTCCTTGGAATAAGGAGGCTTCTGTAATGATTTGGTTTTCAATTATATTCAATCCGTTTTTAACTGAGGGGAATCGCTTTAAATGAAGCTCAAGAGCAGAGTGGAGAGCAGTAAGGTTCGTTTGAGAGTTTTTGATGTGCATTTCTAATTGTAGAGGAGAATCGCTACAATATAACTGCCAAATGTAATCAGCATATTCTACATCATCTTGATTGAGTTGTATTCGGGATTCATAATTGATTTTCAATTCTTTATGTGTAGAATTGTCAGTGTAATTTTTTACCCACGAAATCTGAATGCCTTTTCGATATTTTTTGAGCCAACTCATCACAGCAATCATATTAATTTGATTTTGTAAATTATCGCTGAACCACAAAACTACTTCATCTTGAGTCTTTTGATTGCATAAATTCCGATATTCTTTCAATATGCTATCAATAAAGGAAAGTTTCCCCGTGTTGTATTCATTTTTAAAAAAATTATACCGATTTTTCCAAAAAATTTCACTACCGATATCGGTTGAAGTTTTACCATCACAAAGCATCTCATTCCAAGTGATTACCTCCGATTTCACCTCCATTTTCTTTAACATTTCGGTGGTATTTTTGTTTCCTGTAATGTGTAGTACTTTTCGCATAATCCTAAAATTTTTAATTTATACGCGTTTGCAAACCTACGAAAAAAAATAATTGGTTCGGATTTTTTTTCATTTTTTAGCATTTTTATAGATAGATTTTGATGTGGATTTTTTTCTTGTGAAAATGTGTAAAATATTTATATTCAATAATTTATAAAAATTACTATTTGTAAAAATTAGAAAGAAAAAATAATTTTGTGATATTTGTAACAAACGAAAAGTTGTTTATTGTAAGCATAAAAAAATATTTTTTTGAGAAAAAATAATATTTATTATCAAATTTTGTATCTTTGTCCTGTTTTAAATGAGAAGAAAAATTTATGGAAAAATTTGGTAACGTAATTGATGTTAATACCCCTGTACTTATTTGTTTTTTTGCAGATTGGCACGAGCCTTCGATGCATATGAATGCCGTGCTAAGAGAAATCGTTTCGATAATGAATAATTATGTAAAAGTGATTAAGATAGATGTAGATAAAAACAAAGAGCTTACTAAGGCATTAAAAATCAATGGTTTACCTACGTTGGTAATTTATAATAATCGTGAACTTGTTTGGAGAGGTGAAGGTTTTCATGATAGTGATGTAATTCATTCAGAATTAGTTAAATACATTCATCCAAACTAATATAATTTTGGCGATTAAGTTAAAAACAAAAGATATGACAACCATAATTTGGTTGTTTTTTTTTGAAAAAATATTTTCTATCAAAACGAAGAAATTTTAAAACTTTGAATTTTCACGTTTATTCCTTATCTTTGTAGTTTAAAAAAGGAGTTATCCTTGTCAATTATTAATATTCAAATTTTCAAATACATAGCATTCAAAATGAGTAATACAATTACAAAAACCAATTTTAAGTTTCCTAAATTAAAATCGGTTTACAAAGGAAAAGTACGTGATGTTTACCACTTAGAGGACGATTTATTGGTAATGATAGCTTCTGATCGTTTATCAGCTTTCGATGTAGTTATGCCTAAAGGAATTCCTTACAAAGGACAGATTCTGAACCAGATAGCTACCAAATTTATGCAACAAACCGAAGATATTGTTCCAAATTGGTTGATAGCAACTCCCGACCCAAATGTAGCCATCGGGCATTTGTGTGAGCCGTTCAAAGTAGAAATGGTAATTCGCGGATATTTGGCAGGACACGCAGCTCGTGAATATAAAGCAGGGAAACGAATGTTATGCGGAGTAGCACTTCCTGAAGGACTGAAAGAGAACGATATTTTCCCTCAGCATCCTATAATAACACCTGCTACTAAAGCCGAAAATGGCGAACACGATGAAGATATTTCAAAAGAAGATATTATCCGAAAAGGCATTATAAGTGAACAAGATTATGCCATTTTGGAAAAATATACGTATGCACTATTCGCTCGTGGAACAGAAATAGCAGCCAAACGAGGACTTATTTTGGTAGATACAAAATATGAATTTGGGAAAACTAAAGACGGCAAAATCGTACTAATAGACGAAATTCACACACCCGATTCTTCCCGTTATTTCTATAAAGAAGGTTACGAAGAGCGACAAGAAAAAGGAGAACCTCAAAAACAGCTTTCCAAAGAATTTGTACGTCAATGGCTTATTTCACAAGGATTTCAAGGAAAAGAAGGACAAAAAGTTCCTGAAATGACAGACGCTTACATAGAAACTGTTTCAGAAAGATACATAGAGCTTTATGAGAACATTATGGGAGAAAAATTCATAAAAGGCGATGTGTCGAATATAGAGCAACGTATTTATGACAATGTGATTCAGTACTTAAAAAAATAATTATAATAATTTATTTGTGAAAAACTCAAAAATTAAAGTTTTAAACTTCAATTTTTTGAGTTTTTTTTGGTAAAAAATAGTTTTTTATGAAAACACGTATAACTGAACTTTTCAATATAAAGTATCCGATTGTTCAAGGAGGAATGATTTGGGCAAGTGGTTGGCGATTGGCTTCAGCGGTGAGTAATGCAGGAGGATTGGGGCTTTTAGGGGCTGGTTCAATGTACCCAGAAGTGCTTCGGGAACATATTCAAAAATGCAAAAAGGCTACCAATAAACCTTTTGGGGTAAATATACCAATTATGTATCCCGATATTGATAAATTGATGGATATTATTTTGGAAGAAAAGGTAAAAATTGTATTCACTTCGGCAGGAAATCCCAATATTTGGACTTCTGTTTTACAAAAAGAAGGAATCAAAGTATCTCACGTGGTAAGTAGTTCTAAGTTTGCACTTAAAGCCCAAGAAGCAGGTGTTGATGCCATTGTAGCCGAAGGCTTTGAAGCAGGAGGGCATAACGGAAGAGAAGAAACCACAACGATGACCTTGATTCCGTCTGTAAAAGAGCATATTACGCTTCCGCTAATTGCTGCAGGAGGTATCGCTACGGGACGAGGAATGCTTGCCGCAATGGCTTTAGGAGCTGAAGGTGTTCAAATAGGTTCTCGGTTTATTGCTACTGATGAGGCTTCATCACATATTGCTTTTAAGCAAAAAGTGTTAGCAGCTAAGGAAGGAGATACAATGCTTACATTGAAAGAGTTAGCTCCTGTACGATTGCTGAAAAATTCATTTTATGAAAAACTTCTTGAGCTTTATCAGCAAGGGAATGTTACGCCTGATAATCTTAGAGTATTATTAGGGAGAGGGCGTGCCAAATTAGGAATGTTTGAAGGTAATCTCGATGAAGGAGAGCTTGAAATAGGGCAGATAGCTTCTGTAATTAACAAAATCCAACCTGTGGCAGAAGTAATTACAGAAATCGTTGAAGAATACTATCAAGTTTTATCAACTTTGACAAAAGATATTTCAATACACAATTAAAATATTTTTCTTAAAAAAGAATTAAAATAATTGTTTTTTCTAAAAAAAATATATACCTTTGGGACTAAATTTTACACATTTTATAATTATTAACCGACTGTAAAAATATAAAATAATGAGTTTCCCTACTGATTTAGAAATTGCACAAAATGCAAAAATGCAACACATCAAAGAAGTTGCTAAAAAATTGAATATCAATGAAGATGATTTGGAATTTTACGGAAAATTCAAAGCCAAATTACCGCTTCATTTGATTGATGAGAACAAAGTAAAAAAGAACAAACTTATCTTGGTAACAGCTATCACTCCAACTCCGGCTGGTGAAGGTAAAACTACGGTAAGTATCGGGCTGACCGAAGGACTTAACAGAATCGGGAAGCAAGCTATTGCGGTACTGAGAGAACCTTCCTTAGGTCCTGTTTTTGGAATAAAAGGTGGTGCTGCCGGCGGCGGATACTCGCAGGTAGTACCTATGGAAGACATTAACCTTCACTTCACGGGTGATTTTTCAGCCATTGAAAAAGCGAATAATCTGCTATCGGCAGTTATTGACAATAACTTACAAAGCAAAACACATTCTATCGGAATTGACCCCAGAACTATCGTATGGAAACGAGTTATGGATATGAATGATAGAGCATTACGCCAAATTGTCATTGGTTTAGGAGGAAGTACTAACGGTGTTCCTCGCGAGGACGGATTCAACATCACGCCTGCCTCCGAAATAATGGCTATCTTATGTCTGTCTGAAAACTTTTCTGACCTCAAACGCCGAATTGGAAACATCTATATCGGAAAGAAATACGACGGAACTCCTGTCTTTGCTCGCGACCTAAATGTAGTTGGTGCAATGGCTCTTTTACTTAAAGATGCGATAAAACCTAATTTGGTTCAAACTTTGGAGAATAATCCAGCGATATTGCATGGAGGTCCTTTCGCAAGTATCGCACAAGGAACGAACTCCGTTTTAGCCACCAAAATGGGAATGTCATTATCGGAATATACCGTTACTGAGGCTGGATTTGGAGCGGATTTAGGTGCAGAGAAATTTTTAAACATTAAATGTGTATCGGCAGGAATTGCTCCTGATGCCGTAGTTATCGTTACAACGGTTAGAGCTTTGCGTCATCACGGAGGAGCTAAAAAAGATGCTTACAATACTCCTGACCTTGAAAAAGTTAAAAAAGGAATTGGAAACCTTGAAAAACACATCGAAAACATTCAGAAATTTAGACTGAAAGCCGTCGTAGCTATTAACTTCTTTCCAAATGATAGTGAAGAAGAAATTCGTTATATTCAGGAAGTTTGTCAGCAAAAAGGAGTTAAAGCTATCGTTTCTAAAGGATTTGCAGAAGGAGGTAATGGCACAAAAGAACTCGCTCAGGAAGTTGTTTCGATTGTAGAAAGTAATGAAAGTAAATTCACACCTCTTTACGACCATTCCATTTCTATTGAAGATAAAATCGCAAAAATAGCAACTGAAATTTACGGAGCAAGTAGTGTTAATTATACAAGCAAAGCGAAATCTCAACTTAAAAACATTAACGAATTAGGATTTAGCACGATGCCTGTTTGTATGGTAAAAACCCCGAAATCATTAAGTGATGATGACAAAAAACTTGCTCGTCCTACCAATTTTGAAATAACTATTCGCGAATTTGAATTTGCATCAGGCGCAGGGTTCGTAATTCCTATTCTGGGCGACACAATGCGAATGCCCGGACTGCCAAGCGTTCCCGCAGCAGAAGGAATGGATATAGACGACAACGGAATCATTACAGGACTTTCTTAAAAAAAATCAAAATATTTTAGAAGCTCTGAAGTTTTACTTTGGAGCTTTTCTTTTAGTTGCCAAACGAAGAAAGTTGTATTTAAGCAGATTCAGTTGTTAAAAATTTGTCCTTTTGCGTAAAATCATTACTTTTGCTTTTTGTTCGTTAATTAAAGTAAATTATGAATCGATTACAAATTATTTTAAGCCTTATTTTTGTGTTTGTTATCACTTCGGGATATTCGCAAGTAACTATTAATCAAGAGAATAACATTTCTCAGCTAATGGAATTAAAAAAAGAAGTAGCGAAGAATGAATCCCCTTATCAAATTCAAATCTACAACGGAACGATAACTGGGGCTAATGAAGCTTTGGCAAAAGCTAAAGAACAACTTAGGCGATATCCAGCTCAAATGGTGTTTGAAACGCCGAATTACAAAGTTAGAGTAGGTAGTTTCAGGACGCAACTTGAGGCTGAAAAGCATTTCAATGAGGTTAAAAAAGTGTATCCAGCGGCGTTTGTGATGTCTCCTAAAAAATAGCTTTTTCAGTTTTTTGTCTGAATTTTTGCCTTTTATTATGTTTAAAAAAAATTCGCTTCGGTTCCGTATTTTCTTGAGTATGACCTTTTTGGTATTGATAGCCTTTGCAGCCATCGCGGTAGTAATGATTTTTCAATATCAGAAGCAAGCTGTGGAATATCACGACGAGCGATTGATAGACAAAGAAGATCAGATAAAAACACAAATTCAATATGTACTTTCACAGACCACATATCCTGTCGAAACTTCATATATTCCGCTGATTTTCAGGGAAGCAATTTATAATATTGCCAATATTCAGAATGTAAATTTTGATTTATATGATTTAAACGGAAATCTACTCAAAAGTTCGCGTGCAGTTCTCGATAGTAGCAAAGATACATTAAGTATTCCCAAAGAAATTCTGCAAGCACTTCCTACCAATATAGATAAACGCATCGCTCAGCATAAAGAACTCGCAGGTAGAGGTTATCAATCTTCATATAGTTACGTGAATGATTTGCAATTCAAGCCCATAATGATTCTCAATATTCCTTATTTTGAGAATGATACCTTTAATGAAAAGGCGTTGGAAGGCTCGTTATACAATCTGTCGATGGTGTATTTTTCACTGTTGGTGTTGGCTTTAATTTTGGCATATTTTATTTCGACATATATTACTAAGTCCTTGAAAACCATAGAGAATCGTTTGGAAAGAACCCGACTTTTAGAAAGAAACGAAAAGATAATTTTAAAATCAACAAGTACCGAAATAGGTAAATTAGTCGGGGCTTATAATAGTATGATTGACGAAATCGAAAATAGTAAAGTATTACTTGCTAAGTCCGAACGTGAACAAGCGTGGCGTGAAATGGCAAAGCAAGTAGCTCACGAAATCAAAAATCCGCTGACCCCGATGCGTCTTTCGGCACAAAGTTTCCAACGTAAATTCAGTAAACAAACTGAATACGCTGCCGAAATAAATGAATTCTGTGAATCTATTATCCAACAGATTGATATTCTGAGTAATATTTCTACTGCTTTTTCGGCACTAACGAATATGCCAGCCAAAAATGACGAATATTTCGATATTATTCCTGTGGTGCGTCGTACATTGGATATTTTCGACTCCAAATATGTTTCTTTTGTTTGCTCTGAACAAGAAACTTTTATTGTATTTGATAAAGACCAATTAGGGCGTGTGGTTACAAACTTGGTTAAGAATGCGTTACAAGCTACTGAAAATCAATCAAATCCTAAAATTGTAGTTTCTCTCCAAAGAAAAGGTAATTATGTAGAACTTTCTGTAAGTGATAACGGAATAGGTATTACTGAGGCAGATAGAGAGAAAATATTTGAACCTAAATTCACTACCAAAACAGCAGGAAGTGGCTTAGGACTTGCAATGGTAAAAAGCATCGTTTCCTCCTATAATGGAACAATTTCCTTTACCTCTGAGCAGAGTAAAGGAAGTACATTTGTAGTTAAGCTAAAAATCTGATATTGTAATCATTGCATTGATTTCCGATAGGATTTCCACCAGCGTTCGGGAATAGAACCTTGTGTAGCTTCAATATATTCTTTATGATTACAAGGCATTAATCCTAACGGCAAATGATTTTGATGCCCTGCAAATTTATCACTTCCAGGTTTCATCCACCAGCGTCCTGTGAGATTACTTTTGAAAAATTCTACTTGGACATCATCATCTATTGGGACGATATACTTTGTGTAATTTTCATCGTTAATTACAGGTAATTCTTTGATTCTAAAATTGTAACCTTCATAGAAATACCATATCATTTGAGCTACTAATTCTGATGCCAATCTTGTTTTAGGAACATCAAAAATTCCGTATACTTGCACATTGCTACTGATACCCGCATATCTCGAAATCGTACAAATTTCACGATTGGTAAATCCATTGGCATACCCCGTAGAACTATCCACATCACGTGCCTGAACGCTTGTCATATCTACACTTACGATGTCGGCATCCCGCATAACAGGCTCAATAGAAGGTAAATCGTTCACTACACTTCCCAATCGGTAAGCCTCGAAGCACATTTTGTCCAATAAATCAAGTTCTTCTTGAGCTACGTAATACGATTGATACCCTAAATTATTGAAATCAAATAAATTAACAGGATTTTCAGTCAAAATTCTACTGAAATAAGAGTTTTCGGAGAACAATTCGGTATCATCACTAAAATCAAATTTAGCGTCCACACTTACCAGATTTACCATTTGCTCTAATCGGTCGAAACTTCGGTATAAGGCGTAGGTGAGATGCTGTTCCCCACCGATTACAATAGTTGTGATTCCTTTTTTTGCTAAAAAGCTAATTATTTCATTAATAGCAAAATAAGTATCACTTGTAGAAGAACTTTCTATCAGATTTCCTAAATCGGCAATGGTAAAATTCCAATTTCCTACATAAAGCGAATACAAATACTTACGGAAATCAGTCATTTTTTGAGAATTAGTTTCAATACAGAAAAACGCGATTTTGACTTCGTTTAAATCAGGAGAACCTTCTTTTGAAAGGTGTTTCTTTATTTGAAAACCAATTTGTTGCGGTCTGTATTCTTGATGAGCTATGCTATTTTCTATGGGCTGTAAATAAAATAAAGGCATTTTGTTTAATTTTCTCCAAAACTACTATTTTTTGTTCATATATTAAAATTTCAGAAAATATTTTTTCGTTGTAAGTTATTTTTGAAAGGCAAATATAACGATTATATAAAAAAAAAAAATATCTTTGGCAAAAATAAATTTTAATCAAAAAAGTTTTTAAAAGATTGTTTTTTAAGAATTTTAATAACTAAAAATAAAATGAAAACCATAGAACAAATACGTGCCGATTTTCCCATTCTTAGCCGAACTGTAAATAATAAACCGCTGATATATTTCGATAATGGAGCTACTTCACAAACACCTAATCAAGTGATTGAGAGCATTATTCATTATTATTCTTATTTGAATGCAAATATTCATCGTGGTGTGCATACTCTTAGCCAAGAAGCTACTGAAGCCTACGAACAAGCACGAATCAAGCTACAAAAGCATTTTAATGCCAAAAAATCGGCAGAAATTATTTTTACTTCAGGAACTACACACGCTATCAACTTAGTTGCTAACGGATACGCATCAATTTTGAAAAAAGGAGATGAAATTATCATATCTACATCAGAACATCATAGTAATATTGTTCCTTGGCAATTTGCTTGTCAGCGAAGTGGAGCTATACTAAAAATTATCCCGATGAACGAGAAAGGAATTTGGGATTTGGAAGCATTTGATAATTTATTGACCGAAAATACCAAACTTATATGTGTACAACACGTTTCCAACGCATTGGGAAATATCCACCCGATAGAAACAATTATCAAAAAGGCTCATCGGAAAGGAGCAAAGGTACTTATCGACGGAGCTCAGTCAGCTCCCCATATTCAGCCTGATGTTCAAGCTCTTGATGTAGATTTTTATGCCGTATCGGCTCATAAAATGTATGGACCTACGGGAATAGGAATTCTCTACGGAAAAGAGGAACTTTTAAACCAATTACCGCCCTATCAAGGAGGAGGCGAAATGATTAAGGAAGTACACTTTGAGGGCAGTACTTATGCCGATTTGCCCCACAAATTTGAAGCAGGAACACCTAATATTTGCGGAGGAATCGCTTTTGGAGCAGCTATCGATTATATTCACGAATTGGGCATTGAAAATATCGCTCAGCACGAGCATAAATTATTAAAGTACGCCACCGAAAAGCTAAAAAGCATAGAAAATATCCAAATCTATGGCAATGATGATTTAAACCAGCGAACAGCAGTTATTTCCTTTAATATTAGCGGAATACACCCGTACGATATCGGAACTATTTTGGATAAATTAGGAATTGCAGTTCGGACAGGGCATCATTGCACTCAACCAATTATGGCATTTTATAAAATACCAGGAACCGTTCGGGTAAGTTTTGCGGTTTACAATACTTTTGAAGAAATTGATATTTTTATCGAAGGACTGAAAAAAGCTCAAATGATGTTAGCATAAAAATAATAAGTATAACAAAATCAAAAAAATATGAACCTAATAAGGCTGAAAATATATTTTTTTATATTATTTCTATTGTTTTCATGTAAAGAAAATAAAAAAAACATTCATAATGATATAAATTTTCAACATAAAAGCGAAAATAAATCCATAAAAGTAGCAAATGTTGAAAAAAAATCAATTAATCTTTCTGAAAAACAACAAAAAGAAGAAAAAATAATCCATGATGATTTTATAAATATCAAAAATCTTTCAGAAGATATTATTTTGGATATAAAATACGCAACAGAAGATAATTTTTTAAAACAAGCTGTTTACGATTGCCCAGAATGTTTTTTACGGAAAAATACCGCTCAAGCCTTACATAAAGCCAATGAAGAGTTCAAAACATTGGGCTATCGGATAAAAGTTTTCGATTGTTATCGCCCGCTTTCGGTTCAGAAAAAAATGTGGAAAATATTGCCAGGAACACACTATGTAGCCAATCCAGCCAAAGGTTCAAAGCATAATCGAGGAGCTGCGGTAGATTTAACCTTAGTTGACGAGCAAGGAAACGAATTAAATATGGGAACGCCTTTCGATTTCTTTGGAAAAGAAGCTCACCACACGTATACTAATCTTCCTAAAGAAGTACTCGAAAATCGGAAATTATTGAAAAAAATACTTGATAAATATAACTTTAAATCTATCTATTCTGAATGGTGGCACTACGAATATCGCCCTGAAATAAAATCAAAAATAGAAGATTTTGTTTGGGAATGTGCAGACTGAAAAATACCTGAAATTTATATATAAATTGATTTATAAGTTCAAAAAAGTAGCAAAAATTGCTTTTAGAAACTTCGGAGAGTATAAATACGTTCCTTGATGATAAAATAGTAGCTAAAATTTTTAAAATTTAAGGATTAAAATATTAGGATAATTCATTTTTTATTGTATCTTTGTCCCAAACCCCTTGATTATTAGTTTTAATGAGATATAGAGGGAGTTTTTCTTTTAAAAAATATTTTTAGAAAAATTTAAACAAGTTTGTAATAATTAAAAAATTATGAAATAATGAAAAGAAACTTTATTTATGCAGTATTGGTAGTGATAATATCAGCTGCGGTAGGTTGTGTGGAGATTACTCCTGTGTATGATAATCTTCAAGTTAGTACATCAGAGATTACAGTAGAGGCTCAAGATGAAGCTACCTTTGAAATAACTTCAGGTAGTGGTAATTATTCTGTGAATAGTAACAATCAAGCTATAGTTACAGCCACACTTTCTGGAACTACTGTTGTAGTTAATGGAGTGCAGGAAGGAGAAAGTACTGTTGTAGTCGTTGATAATACAAGTAAACAAGAGGTGTCGGTAAAAGTAATCGTTCAAAAATTAGTACCAAGGATTATTTTTAAAACTGCAAAAGCTATAGGTCAAGATTTTACATTAGGCTTAGTAGGAGCAAGTTGGATAGATCTTAACAATAATGGTGTAAAAGATGATAATGAAAACATTCCTGAGCCTTTCGAATATCTCCACGACCCCAATATTGATCCTGATAGACTTTCTGATGCTGGAAATGCGTATAAATTTACTGTACATTCCCAAACAATAACTATTTATGGTGATGTGAAACATTTAAACTTTTGGAATCATTCAAGAGAAACATGGGGACGTGGTAAAAATAATTTACCTTTGATATCGTTAGAAATTAAAGGAGAACACCCTCATTTGGAAATTTTACAATGTGGAGAATCAGGACTTTCAGAGCTTAGTACGGTAAATATGCCAAATCTACGTGTTTTAGATTGTCGTGATAATAATCTAAAAAAGTTAGAAGTTAACAAATCATCAAAAATATATCTTTTATATTGTTCAAATAATAATTTATCGTCTTTAAATGTGTCAAATTTGACTGAACTTAAATATCTTGAATGTGATAATAATATGTTAACTTCATTAGATGTAAGAAATTGTAAAAGTTTATATCGTCTATACTGCAATAACAATCAACTCACTTCTTTATTAGTATCTCCTGATGCAAGTAATGCTCCTTGTCATTATCTTTCATCAATTAGATGTTATGAAAATAAAATTAAAGGAAAGGCTATGACTGATTTTATAAAGAACTTACCAGCAGGAATTGTAACTTATGAAAGAGGTACATATAAAGATATAAATACTACAAGATGGTTAGTTCTTTCTTACATCTCAGCTACAGAGCAGAATGATGATATATCATCTGTTGAAATAGACTTATTAGTGAAAAGATATTGGTTTGTATATACCAAAGGTAAAGGATATGGAGAGCAGTTAGATCCTTTTGATTTTGATCATGAGGCTCAGCAATTTCCTTGTGGTTATTTTAAACAATAGGTTTTTGTATATAATTATAGAAAAAGGTAACTTTCAAAAGTTACCTTTTTATTTTACTATTTATTACAGAGCAAACAACGGTCTACCTTCCATAAAGTCGTTTACTTTTTCGGCAATTTCTTCCAAATATTCATCGTTTTGATGATTATTTATAACTTCGTCGATAAAATCAGCAATAGTCTGCATATCAGCTTCTTTCAGTCCGCGTGTAGTAATTGCAGCCACTCCAAGGCGAATGCCAGAGGTTACAAACGGGCTTTTATCATCAAACGGAACCATATTTTTATTAGCTGTAATATCGGCTTTCACTAAGGCTTTTTCGGCATCTTTTCCGCTTATGTTTTTGTTACGCAGGTCAATAAGCATCAAATGGTTTTCAGTTCCGTTTGAAACAATATTGTACCCTTTTTGCATCAAGGCTTTGGCAAGAGCTTGTGCATTTTTTTGAATTTGGATAGCGTAATGCAAAAAATCATCTGAAAGAGCTTCGCCAAAGGCAATCGCTTTGGCAGCGATGATGTGCATTAGCGGTCCGCCTTGATTTCCAGGGAAAACAGCTAAATCAATAAGAGAAGACATCATTCGAGTTTCTCCTTTTGGAGTTTTTAACCCAAACGGATTTTCGAAATCTTTCCCCATCAATATCAGTCCGCCACGAGGTCCACGAAGGGTTTTGTGTGTGGTAGTTGTTACAAAATGGCAATATGGGATAGGGTCATTTAAAAGTCCTTTGGCGATAAGCCCCGCAGGGTGAGCAATATCAGCCAAAAGAAAAGCTCCTACGCTATCCGCAATTTCCCTAAACCGTTTAAAATCAATATTTCTTGAATAAGCAGAATAGCCCGAAACAATCATTTTAGGTTTTTCTTTTTGTGCTATTTCAGCAATTTTGTCGTAATTCAAAAGCCCTGTTTCTTTTTCTACTCCATAAAAAACGGAACGGAATATTTTGCCAGAAAAATTTACCGTAGCACCGTGAGTTAAATGCCCTCCATGAGCCAAATCAAGTCCTAAAATGGTGTCCCCAGGTTGTAAACAAGCCGAATACACCGAAGCATTCGCTTGTGAACCACTATGTGGCTGTACGTTAGCGTATTCCGCTCCGAAAAGAGCTTTAGCTCGGTCTATGGCTAATTGTTCTACTTCGTCAACCACCTCACAACCACCATAATAACGACGACCAGGGTAGCCTTCTGCGTATTTATTTGTCAGAACAGAACCCGCAGCTTCCATCACTTGTGGGCTTACAAAATTTTCGGAAGCGATAAGCTCAATACCGCGAAGTTGTCTTTCTTTTTCTTCTTCAATTAATTCAAAAATTTCTTTATCACGTAGCATAATTATTTGATATAACGTTAAAAATTATCTTCCAAAGGTAATTTTTTTTTGAATATGCTGCTGTATTTTTACAAAAAAGTTTTTAACAAGAAAAAATATAGTAATTATATATGGTTGATTTATAATAAGATATGCTGTTAATATTTAATTTTAGAAAATATTTTTCTGAAAAAATTACGTTTGTATATAGCAAAATACTATATTTGTTAGCTAAAATATTTTACATTCGTTGCTTCGATTATATGGGCAAAATAAAATTAAAATTATTTGTTAAAGAATAGATTTTTATCTATTGGAAAAGTTTAAATTGCTAAAAATAAAATAGTTATGTTGCAATCTATGACAGGCTTTGGCAAAAGTGCCGTATCACTTGCCGATAAGCACATTAGTATTGAGGTTAAATCATTAAATAGTAAAAGTGTTGATATTAATACACGTATTCCGCTGATATACAGAGATAAAGAGCTTGAGTTTCGGAAAATTCTCGCTGATGAACTACAACGCGGAAAAATAGATTTTAGCATTTTTGTAGAAAATACAAGTATGCAAACTTCGGTTAAAATCAATGAAAATGCAGTAAAATCCTATATCGCCCAGATGAAAAATATTGTAGATGGAGATACAACCGAGCTTTTGAAAATGGCGGTTCGTATGCCCGATGCGTTACAAACTTCCGTAGAGAGTATTTCACAAAACGAATTAGAGATAGTATCGAATCATATTTATTTAGCTATCAATGATTTAAAAAAGTTTAGAGCCGAAGAAGGAGCTGTTTTAAAACAAGATTTTATTTTGCGAATACAGAATATACGAATGTTATTGAATAATGTGGAAAGTCTTGACCCTGAGCGTTTATTGCTTATTCGGGAGCGTTTGGAGAAGGCTGTGGCAGAAATTCGTAATGTTGATGCCAATCGCTTTGAGCAGGAATTGATTTTTTATTTGGAAAAACTTGATATTACGGAAGAAAAAATTCGGTTGAAGAATCATTTGGATTATTTCATTGAAACATTGAATTCTGATGAATCTAACGGACGTAAATTAAGTTTTATAGCACAAGAAATTGGTAGAGAGATAAATACGCTGGGTTCAAAAGCTAATTTTTCGCCTATGCAACAAATTGTAGTGCAAATGAAAGACGAGCTTGAAAAGATTAAAGAACAAGTGCTAAACGTGTTATAAATCTTTTTCCAACTATAATAATTTTCATAAAGATTTTATTAGATGAATAAACTAATTATATTTTCAGCTCCTTCAGGAAGTGGCAAATCGACAATCGTAAGACATTTATTATCAGTAGATAAGCTGAATTTGGCTTTTTCTATTTCGGCTACTTCACGAGCACCAAGAGGGGAGGAGCAACACGCCAAGGAGTATTATTTTCTTTCCGTAGATGAATTTAAAAAACGCATAGCCAATGATGATTTTTTGGAATGGGAGGAAGTTTATGCAGGAAATTTTTACGGTACGCTACGCTCGGAAGTAGAGCGACTTTGGGATTTGGGGAAAAACGTGGTTTTTGACATTGATGTAATTGGAGGTTTGCGAATAAAGGAACAATTTCCTGACCAATCTTTGGCAATTTTCATAAAACCACCGAGTATTGAAGAGTTAGAAAAACGTCTTCGTCAGCGTCAAACAGAAACTGAGGAAAAAATAAAAATGCGTTTGGACAAAGCAAACCAAGAACTGGCAACGGCTCACAAATTTGATGTAATTATTGAAAATGATAATTTGGCAAAAGCATTGCAAGAAGCTGAAAATGTAGTATATAGCTTTCTTAATTCAAAATAAATATAATGAGAAAAAGACAAGTAGGGCTGTTTTTTGGGTCGTTTAATCCTATTCATATTGGGCATCTTATTATTGCCAATCATCTGGTGGAACACAGCCCAATGGATGAACTTTGGTTTGTAGTTACTCCGCAGAATCCTTTTAAGGAAAAGCATTCATTATTAGATAATTACAGCAGACTTGAAATGGTACATAAAGCTGTAGAAGGATATGAAAAATTACGTCCCTCCGATATTGAATTTAATTTGCCACAGCCTAACTATACAGTTAATACGTTGGCTTATTTGGAAGAAAAATTTCCTACAACTGAGTTTACTCTCATTATGGGTGAGGATAATTTAAAAAGTTTTCATAAATGGAAAAATTATGAATATATACTGAATAATTATATTATTTATGTATATCCTCGAATTTCGGAAGGCGTTGTAAATAAAGAGTTTAAAGAACATCGTAATATAATAAAAGTAGATGCTCCTATCATTGAGCTATCGGCTACTTTTATTCGTAATGAGATTAAAAATCGGCATAATGTACGCCCACTATTATCCCCAAAAGTATGGCAATATATTGACCAAATGGGATTTTATTTGAAGTAGAAAAATACGATTTATTTGCTAATTCCGTTTTTTTATATACATTTGTGATTAGATAACGTATAAAAATCAGAATATGAAACTAACAATGTCTTCTTTATTAGCTGTATTTGCGTTCACATTTGCAATACAAGCACAAAATGTTACGGGAAAATGGAAAACTATTGATGATGAAACAAGTAAAGAAAAATCAATAGTCGAAATTTATGAAAAAAATGGAAAAATCTACGGAAAAATAGTAGAATTATTAGAGGAAAAGAATAAAAATGCTATTTGTTCAGCTTGTTCTGGAAGTAACAAAAATAAACCTTATTTAGGGTTGGTAATTATTACGGACTTGAAAAAAGAAGGAGAAGAATGGAATGGAGGTAAAATTTTAGACCCCAAAACAGGCAAGGAATACAAATGTTACATTGCATTGGAAGGAGCTAATAAACTGAAAGTAAGGGGATATGTAGGAGTATCACTAATGGGAAGAACTCAATATTGGCAAAGAGTTAAATAGTTTGCTAAATAAAAAAATCCAAAGTTGTAAACTTTGGATTTTTGTTTTATTGTTGTACGGATACAAAATATAGTAACAGAATCACTCCTACGATAATTCGGTAATATCCCCATATTTTGAAACCATATTTGGTAAGCAAATGAATGAATGATTTTACGGCAATCATCGCTACAATAAAAGCAACTACATTTCCGATAATGAATATTGTAATGTTTTGTTCCGAAGCCAAAATCATCTCATATCCTTTTTGTTTTGTTTCTTCAGTTCCCCAATTTTTGATGAAAATGGAATAAACGGTAACAGCAAGCATTGTAGGAACAGCTAAGAAGAATGAAAATTCAGCAGCAGCTTTTCGGCTAAGCCCTTGTGTCATACCTCCAATGATAGACGCTGCCGAGCGTGATGTTCCTGGCATCATTGCTAAACATTGCCAGAAACCGATGATGATAGCTTTTTTTATAGGAATTTCTTTCTCGTTCGTGATTTTAGGATTTTTAAACCAACCATCTGCAAATAGAAGAATGATACCGCCTACAATTAGTACGATAGAAATTGCAATTTGATTTCCAAGAACAGCTTCGATTTTATCATCAAATAGTTTTCCAAGAATCAACGCGGGGATTACAGCACAAATCAGTTTGATGTAAAAATTAAAATTAGAAAAATCAAAAAATTTCTTCCAATAAAGCACTACGATAGAAAGAATGGCACCAAACTGGATAGAAACTTGAAACATTTTTAAAAATTCAGACTCTTCAATTCCCATTAAAGAGGCAGTAAAACCCATATGAGCCGTAGATGAAATGGGCAAATACTCAGTAAGTCCTTCAATAATTGCAATGATGATAGCTTCAATAGTATTCATTATTTTTTAGATTTATTTGGGTTTAACAGAATAGCGTAGACTTCGACAGCAAAGCCCAATAAAACTAATGTAGGAGCCAGATGAATACGTTGAAAATTAAAAATAGAAGGGTCGAATACATTTGGGTCATCGCTACCACCTCCGCTCATTAGGATAAATCCTAAGGCGATGATACCCAGCCCAATAATCATAAATGTATAATTTTTTCTCCCAAAAATTAAGGTGGAATGATGTTTTTTTTCTTCTTCCTTCATAGCTTAATAAATTAAAATATTTTCAATGAAATATGTAATATATTTGAAATCAGGTTAATAATATAAGTCGTTAGTGTTTAAATTTAAGAAACGTTGTGCCGCAAAATATGTACTAAACCAGCTGATAGATATGCCTATAATCAGAATAGTAGTAAATACAATAATCATATCATTCGTATTAGAAAACAACTGAAATTCAGGCGATATAGAGCTGATGTAGGCAAGGCAGCCATAGAGCAAAGCCATAGCAAGAATAGCACTGGTAATCCCTAATCGAATATTCGTCCAAATGAATGGTCTGCGGATAAAACTTCGGGTAGCCCCTACCAGCTGCATTGTCTTGATAATGAATCGTTTAGAGTAAATAGATAAGCGAATAGATGAATTGATGAGTAGAATAGCAATAAAAGTGAATAATCCGCTGAAAATGAGTAGAATAACGCCTATTCGGTTTACGTTTTCGTGAATTAAAGCTATTAATGATTTGTCATAAACTACTTCTGAAACGAATGAATTTTGGGCGAGTTCTTTTTCAAGTTCTTTCATTTTTTCGGGTTCTGCAAATTCAGCCTTCAAACTCAAATCAATAGAATTTTGAAGCGGATTATCCCCAATGAAAGTAACAAAATCTTCCCCAATCTCATCACTGAAAGTCTCGGCAGCTTCTTCTTTTGATATGAATTTCAATGACTTAACGTACTCAGCTATGGAAAGAGTTTTTTGTAATTGTTCTATATCGGCATTTTTAGCATCATCTCTCAAAAAAATTGTGATAGAGACTTGCTCTTTGAAATAATTAGCCAATCGTTGTGAACTTAATACCAAAAATCCCAAAACGCCTAATAAGAATAACACCAAAGTGATGCTTATTATTACTGAAAAATAAGAAGTTATCAATCTTCGTCGGTTAAATGTATCTATTGAACGTGCCAAATTTTCGTCATTTTAAAATAATTCGGTAAAAATATAAAAATCTTAGAATATTACAAAATAAATTTTTGTAAATAAAATTTTTTGTCTGATTATTAAGTGATTACAGATTTTTTAGCTTACTTTTTTGTTTTGTGTTCTCGGATTTCTACGTATTGCATAGTATATATTTCTACGTTGGCTTGTTTGAATGTGTTTTGAATATTTTTCACTAAATCCGATTTGATAAAGTACATATTATCAGGGTTAAACGTATAAGCATTAAGTTCATATATGGCATTGAGTTCTTCCAAAGAAAGCTGAAAAACGTATGGGCAAGGTGCTTTGGCAATGTCTTGAGTTAGCAATGCAGCTTCAATCAATAGTTCTTCTACCAAGTTATGTGAATATTCATAACGCACTTTAACTCTGACATTTAGAGCAAGCCCGCGTTCTTTACCTAAGGAAGAATAATTAATCGTAGCTCCTGTTAAAATAGCCGAGTTAGGCACAGAAACATCTTCATTATTAATGGTTCTAAGTCGGGTTACTAAGGCATCTCGTTCAAGCACTACTCCGGTAATCTCACCCGTTTTAATCCAATCTCCTACCCGAAACGGACGCATATACGTGATTACCAAACCCGCAATAGCATTGGATACCGCCGATGATGACCCAAACGAAATTAAAACTCCCAGAAATACCGAAATGCCTTTGAAAGCATCGCTATCAGCTCCTGGAAGATACGGGAAAACAATCACCAGCACTAACATCAATAATAAAAAACGGACGATATTGTAAGTCGTTTTAGCCCATTCAGGATGAAAATTCATTATTTTCAAAGCTCCACGTTCTATTTCTAATGAAAAAAAACGGAGTAATCGCAATACATAACGGGCTATAATAATGATAATGACGATATTAAATAAATTAGGAATATATTCCACAAGAGCATTCCAAAAGGAAGTTATGGGGTTCAGAGTCCATTCCAAAATCCGTTCAGAAAGATGTTTCGTAGAAGGGAAAATGCGAAATGAAAGCGGAATAATAGTAGCAAATAATGAAATGAAAATAAAAATCTTCAAGAGAAAGAGCGATTTAGTAAGCAAGTTAGAAAAATGCTCTTTGCGAACAAGTTCATAATCTCGTATTTTGACTCCTTTCAAAAAACGACGTTTGGGAGAAAGAATCCATTGTTTTAAATAACGGAAAAGATAATTAATAAACCAAATAAGACCAACTGAAATCCCGATAGTTAGTAAAAATTCACCTATTCGCGAAAGGGTGTTTGGGAGGTTATTCTGTACTTTGTATTTGGCAATAACTTCTTTAATTTTTTTTGCTTGTTTATTAGCTAAATTTTCAGCTGTTGTGTTAGCCCATAGGGCATCGGAAATAGTTACCCCCGAAATAATTTCTTTTTGATATGTAATATTTATATAATCATCTGATTTTTTGATTTTTATAGAGTCAGCATTGAAAAAAGGATTTTTGTACAAATCATTTATTTTTTCTTCGACATACTTCTTCCGAGTTTCAATACTATAAGGAGCATAGGAGGTGTAAATAAAGAAAATAGTATCGTGTTTAAATACAATAGGAACACCGTTTGTTTTATTACGAAGAAGGTCTATTTCTTGCGTTTTTTTCGAAAGTGAAGAGTCGATTGTAGCATCTTTTTTTGAATTATCAGAATGAATTAACGATTGAATTTCGCTTAGAATTAAAGCCAATTTGACAGAATCTTTCTCTCGTAGCATTTTGAGGGCTTGTAACTCTTTCTGAATTTGGGAAGTAAAAATACTATCTTTCTCAGGCTGAGCAAAAGCATATCCGAAGCAGAACAAAAATAATATGATATTTTTCAATCGCATAATTATCTGATAAACATTATTTTAATTGTATAAATCCAAATTCCGTAATAGATTCTATATCACGGAATTTGGATAGTTATAAAAACATATTAATAAAATGTGCTGTGGATTATTTAACGCTTAAATCGTTCAAAATATTTACAGCTTCTTCCAAATAAATATCTTTTTCTAAGGTTTCGTGCCAACGATCACGACGTAGTTTCAGACTTTCGTTATTTTTGATTTTTTCTTCATCCGAAGGAAGTGAAACGAATTTCAGATTGGTTTTGTAATCGGTAATGGCTTTGAAACGTTTGGCATCTTCTTCATCTTTCTCCACGATTTTTTTGTAAGCCTGATAGTTCAGCGGGAAGATGTTTTTGTCTTGTTGCTGTTTTACCCATAAGGCATTTTCATCGATGAGTTTTAATTGTTTGTTATCACGAATGCGTTTGTTACTATTTTCAATAGCTTTGCCAAAATTCGTATTATTAGTCCATAACTCAAATTTCACTGGGTCGATGCTATCCCATTTCATTGCGTTGGTAAGGTCGCGTTCACCTATGTCGATATATTTGTATTTGTCAGGTACTACGATGTCGCTTTTTACACCTTCTAATTGGGTAGAACCTCCATTGATTCGGTAGAATTTCTGCGTGGTGTATTTTAAAGCTCCTAATTGCCCGAAAGAGTTTTGACGCACATACTCGTTAATATCTTCAAATACTTGAACAGTACCTTTCCCATAGGATTGTTTTCCTCCAAGAACGATAGCACGTTTGTAATCTTGCATAGCAGCAGCTAAAATTTCAGATGCTGAAGCCGATAGTTCATTAACCAAAATAACCAAATCACCGCTCCATTGTACGCGAGGGTCAGAATCTGAAAGTACATTGATACGTCCGCGAGGCGATTTTACCTGCACTACTGGTCCAGTTTTGATGAATAAACCAGCGATATCTACTACGGTTTTCAATGAACCGCCCCCATTATTACGTAGGTCGATAATAAGTCCGTCAATATTTTCCTTTTTAAGTTTTTCGATTTCCAAAGCAACGTCCGAAGCTGCGTTACGTTCCTGTTGGTCTTTGAAATCAATGTAGAATTTAGGTAAATGAATGATTCCGTATCTTGTGTTATTATCTTGAATTATAGCCGATTTGGCAAAAGTTTCTTCTAACTCTACCACATCACGAATGATAGAAACTACCTCAATAGTTCCGTCTACACGCTTTACCGTAAGCCGTACTTCAGTACCTTTAGGTCCTTTGATATGCTTTATAGCATCGTCCAAACGCATTCCTACTACATCAATAGGTTCACCTTCGCTTTGTCCTACTTTAAGAATAATATCTCCTACTTCCAAAAGTTTTCCTTTCCAAACAGGACCTCCTAAAATAACATCACTAATATATATTCCTTCTGGTTTTTTCTGTAATTGAGCTCCAATTCCTTCAAATTTCCCTGAAATATCACGTTGAAAATTATCTCTGACATCAGGAGCCATATAATTACTATGTGGGTCAAAAGTTTCTGTCAAAGCATTTACATAGATACTAAACCATTCCTCTTTTAGCATATCATTATAAAAACTGAATAAATCAGTAAAGGTTTTCTCCGTTGTTTCTGCTGATTCTTTTTGTAATTCAGTTGCCGATTTTACTTTGTAATTGGCGTCTTTTTCTTTTTTAGAATTTTCTTCTTTCTCTTTAGTTATATAAGTAGATAGTACAGAGAAAGTTATGATTTGTTTCCAACGGTTTTGTAGTTCATTTCTATTTTTCGCATAGGAAATTTTTTTAAAATCCGTATTGATGCTTTCTTTTGAAGAGAAATCAATTGGTTTTTTGAAAATATCACTCGCAATAACCTGAGCTTCTTTTATACGTTGTATCAATCGGTTATATGTAAGATTAAAAAATGTAAGGTCATCATTTTTTAAATTATCGTCCAATTGAGTTTCGTATTTTTTGAACTCATTGATGTCCGATTGTAAGAAGTAGCGTTTTTGTCCGTCTAAATATTCTAAGTAACTGCTGTACAATTGCTTAGAAAAATCGTCGTTAATTTGAATAGGACTAAAATGCTTGTTCATAAGGATGTGCTGAATCACTTCCAACAAGAGCTTGTCCTTGTCAGGATTTTCAAATTTTTTGCTTGTAAAGCTACACGAAGCAAAAGAAGCGAATAGTAAAACTAAAGCAATTGAAACGTTTTTCATTGTATATTTAATTAATAAGTTTAAAAATTTGGACACATTTATTTATTTTTATAAAACAAACTATAGCTACAAAATGAGTGCCATACTGTATCCAAAGGGCAAAGCTACACAAAAAAATTAATTACCTTCGTACAAGTATGAAAAAAGTGAGCTATAAAATCAAAAAAAAGATTTTTTGATGGCATTTTTTGTAAAAAAAGTGTTCAGAACCGAATAAAATATTTGTTATGGATAATTTTGACACGAAAAATATTATTTTGTTGCAAACGAAACTTTTCGTGTCAAAAATAAAAATTTATTGTTATATTTGCCTATTAATTATTACAAAAATGGGAGAAAAAGCTACTTCTAAAATTTCCTTATGGGAAGCCGTGCTACCTATTGTGGTACTTGTGGTTATGTTAGGTTACAATGTGTTTTTTGTATATGGAGATAATGCACTCAATGGTTCAAACCAATTTATATTGCTATTGGGAGCTGCTATTGCTGTGGTTATTGGTTTTCTAAACAAAATTCCGATTAGTGTAATGACACACGAAATATATAATAATATTAAATCTACAAGCGGAGCGATTCTTATTTTACTTTTTGTGGGGGCACTTTCAGGAACGTGGCTACTTAGTGGCATTATTCCTACGATGATTTATTACGGATTACAGATTTTGACTCCTGCGATTTTTCTGCCCGCTTGCGTTATTATTTGTTCGATGGTTTCTGTGGCTATCGGTAGTAGCTGGACTACTTCGGCAACTATCGGGATTGCCTTAGTGGGCATAGGAAATTCATTAGGAATCCCTTTGGGGCTTATCGGCGGGGCAATCATTTCGGGGAGCTATTTCGGAGATAAAATGTCCCCGATGAGCGATACTACTAACTTGGCTCCTGTTTTGGCAGGGACAGATATTTTTACACACATCAAATATATGACTTATACTACGATTCCAACAATTATTCTTACTCTAATTATTTTTACAATTATTGGGCTAAATATTGATACACAAGGTGTTTCTGACACAAAAGCTATTCAAGAAGCTATTCTGGAACGCTTTCACGTAACGCCTTGGGTGTTTGTAGTTCCAGCAGTCATTTTGGTAATGATTTATAAAAAAGCAGAACCTTTAGTAGCGTTGTTCTGTGGTGTCATTTTAGGAGCTGTTTTTGCTCTTATTTTTCAGCAGAAATTACTTTTGGAACTTACACAAAGTACTTCATTAGAGTTTACAACTATTTACCAGCTGATGATGGATACCATTACCACTTCATCACAAATACCTACTGATAATGAAGCTCTTAATGAATTGTTTTCTTCCTCAGGAATGAGTGGAATGCTTAACACGATATGGCTTATTATCTGTGCAATGGCATTTGGTGGTGTGATGGAAGCTATCGGTGCTTTGGAACGAATTACCGAATTTTTACTTAACTTATTTTCTTCCGTTTTTGGGTTATTTGCTAGTACTGTGATGAGTTGTTTAGCATTAAATATTACCACTTCTGACCAATATTTATCGTTGGTAGTTCCTGGTAAAATGTTCTCAAAAGCGTATGCACGAAAAGGGTTAGCCCCTGAAAATTTGAGTCGTACGCTGGAAGACTCGGGTACAGTTACTTCTGTATTAATTCCGTGGAATACTTGTGCAGCCTACAATAGTGGTGTTCTGGGAATTCCTACATTGACTTATTTGCCGTATGCTTTTTTTAATCTTATTAGTCCGTTTATGACGCTTATTTTTGTAGCATTTAATATCAAAATCAGAAGAATTTTTACAAAAGAAGAAGAAAATTCTTGAAAAATCGTTTAATGACATATTGAAATTCTGTTGTTAGTTGTATTTTTGTTGTCTGATAACAGATTTATACTTTGAAAAGTTGTAAATTAACAAATATTTAGGTTCATTTTATTTTAAAATTTGTTTGAAAAATATATCTTTGCATAAACCTTAAAGGGATACGATATGAAAACACTTTGCAAATTATCAAAAATAGTTATTGTATTAATTATAGTTATTGGGATTGGAGCTTGTTCCAAAAGTAATAAAGAAGACGAAACATATTACTTTAACGCAATAATTGATGGACAAAAACACGAGGCTACTCAGTTTTCGGCAACGATAACCCAAGAAAGTCCCGCAGTTTTGCAATTATATGGTTCGTGGAATGATGCCAATCAATCCATAGAATTATATCACTTTTCGTTTCCTAAGGAAGTAGGAAGTTATACAATCAATTTCCCCACAGATTTGAATGTGAAAAGTGTGTATAAAAAAGACAGCGAGTATTACACAAAAGCAACTGGAATACTCAAAATAGAAACAATTACCGAACAAACTATAAAAGGGAATTTTGAATTTAAAACAACTCTCAACGGAAAAGAAATTTCAGTAACCGAAGGAGCTTTCTATTTGCCAATAACAATAATTCCTGAAAATCAAATTTTTCCCAATGTAAAGAGTGAAATAGAAAAGATAATTCCTTCAAATAAAATAGAAGAACTTAAAGCAAACGGAGTAGAAATTCATTCAGGTGATACCCCACCTAATATTGATGGAATTTTCGTATCTTCGCCACATATATTGATGAAAACTTATGCAGGAGACGGATATTCAGTAGGACATCGTTGGCCCAACTTTATATATCAATTCTTAACTATCCATAATGGTACGGGAATGCTTAATTATAAAGCCCAAGATGGTTCAGAATCAGCGGAAGGAACTTCAGTATATATGACAGGTAGCGATAATAAATTTACAATTTATTCCCGAACATCGGGGTATACCAATGGTGTTCCCAAAATTACGACCAATGTACTATCTGGCGAAATCACACCAACAGGAATTAAAAACCTTAAAAATTCTTATATCCTTATTTGGAAGGAAGGCGATACCTCAAATAGTAAAGTAATGCCTATTGGTGCATTCCGTATAAGTGGTGATAGTGATGGACTATCAGAAAAGCAGTAAGAAAAATTATTGTTTGCAAGATATATAAATAATAGTCTTTTATTGAAAATAAATCTCTTTTAATATCAATGTAATTAAGAGAGATTTATTTTTTTATAAAGTATTATATAATGTATTTATATTATATTTATTACTAAAAAATATTTTATTTTAAATAGTATTGAATGATGTGAGTTTTATTAAGTTTTGTGTTTAAATAGTGTATTGTAAGGGTTATTTTTATAATTTTTAATTCTAATAATCTATTTAATGCAGATTTTTGTTTGTTTTTAAAATAAATAGATTATTTAAGTATATTTTTAAAAAGGAATGCTGTTAAATAAGGTATTTGAATGATGCAAAATGTAATAATTGCTTTGAATAAACTATTTTATAAAAATATAATTAAGTTATAACGAAAAATAAAGTATTTGTTTTATTTGTGTTTTTGTATTTATAATAAATGATTTATTTTAATGAATAGTTTGTGTTTAAAATAGATTTTACTTTGTATTTTAGATAAAAAATAAAATATTTTGTAAAAAGTAAAAGTATTTGTAGTGGTGTTGAAGTAAAATTTTATATAAATACATCTGTTTAAAATAGAATGAAATAGGAAGTGATGTTATAATTTTTAAAATAATTATTTTTCAGAATATAAAAATAAGTATTACAGGTAAAATATATTTAAAATGAAATGAAAATTTAAGAATGAAAAATAATTGAAAAAAAATATTTAAAAAAATTTGTTATGTACTAAAAAATTAGTAACTTGCACCGGTTATTTATTTTAATACCAATTTTATATGATAAAAACAACTGCACTTAAAAATGTTCGTGTAAAGGACTATGTACAAGTTCTTTATAATATTTGTTCTTTTGCTAAGCAGGAGGATTTAGAAGGACTGCAATTAAAGGCTTCCTTTGATATATTTCAAGAAAAGGTAAATGCGTTAAATACAGCCATTCAAAAGGAAACAACCAAATCAGATACAAGAGAAGTTAGCGAAGTTGATGCCCAACGAAGCCGCACTTTTACAGCAATTACGAGCGTAATACGAGCCTATGGAAGTTCTCCTGATGAGGCACAAGCGAATCGTGCTTTAAAGCTGATTACAGAGATTGATAAGTATGGTAAAAAATTGATACGACAATCGTATAAGGCAAAAACAACCGCTTTTAGGAATATACTTACCGATATTCAGGATTCGGAAATGCTAAAATCGACTATCAATGAATTGCATATCACGCAATGGGTTACTCTTTTGCGTAAGCAAAATGAAGATTTTGAAAAGGTTTATAATGAGCGAACTAAGAAAATTTCGGAAGATAAAATAGGAAAATCCAAAGTTGCTCGTGTAGAAGCTCAAGAGAGTTTTGAATATTTTGTTAAGGCGATTAATGCTTTTTCGTTTGTACAAGGTGAAGCAGCGTATAAATCGCTTTCAGATAAAATAAATACTGAAATTTCAAGGGCTTTGAGTGCTATCCGTCGTAAGAAAAAAACTAATGAAGCAGAGCCAGTAGATTCCTAAAAGAGGAAGTTACTTACATCTATAAAAATAATGTATATATATAATTAGGTATAAATAAAATACATATATATAAATATAAAATAAAATTTTAAAAAGATTACATAATGAGTAAAGGAGCTATTTCTCAATTTATAGAGAAAAATTTTTTGCATTTCAACGCTGCGGCATTGGTAGATGCAGCCAAAGGATATGAAACACATCTTTTGGAAGGAGGGAAAATGTTAGTGTCTCTTGCAGGGGCAATGAGTACCGCCGAGTTAGGCATTTCACTTGCCGAGATGATTCGCCAAGGAAAAGTAGATATTATTTCTTGTACAGGGGCAAACCTTGAAGAAGATGTGATGAATCTTGTGGCACACTCGCATTATAAACGCGTCCCCAATTATCGCGACCTTACACCCCAAGATGAATGGGATTTGCTTGAAAATCACTATAACCGCGTAACGGATACTTGTATCCCAGAAGAGGAGGCTTTCCGCCGTTTGCAAAAACATTTAGAAGATGTTTGGCAAAAGGCAGAAGCTAATGGAGAAAGATATTTCCCGCATGAGTTTTTGTATCAAGTGGTAAATTCGGGTGTGTTAAAGCAATATTATGAGATTGACCCTAAAAATTCTTGGATAGTTGCTGCTGCTGAACGCAATTTGCCAATCGTTTGCCCAGGTTGGGAAGATTCTACTACGGGCAATATCTTTGCTTCGAATGTAATTAAGGGCAAGTTAAAGGCTTCCACAGTGAAATCAGGGATAGAATATATGGTTTATCTTACTGAATGGTATCGTGCGAACTCGTCAGGAAAAGGGGTAGGCTTCTTCCAAATAGGTGGAGGAATCGCAGGAGATTTTCCTATTTGCGTAGTACCGATGATGTACCAAGATTTGGAGTGGGAAGATGTACCATTCTGGGCGTATTTCTGTCAGATTTCAGATTCAACTACCAGCTATGGTTCGTATTCGGGAGCAGTGCCTAACGAGAAAATCACGTGGGGCAAATTAGATATTAACACTCCTAAATTTATAGTAGAATCTGATGCTACGATTGTAGCTCCACTTATTTTTGCTTACATTTTAGGGCAATAATAGAAATCAATAATAACTTATGCGAGAGGTTTTCAGATTATGGAAACCTCTTTTGTTATTTTAATTCGTTTACCCCAATGTTGTTTTTGAATAAATTGCGTGAGTTTTCTATGAAAATTTTCATGTCTTGAATCGTTTTCTCATCTAAATTTTTGAAATTGTTGTTTTCGTATTCTTTGCAGGGGAGTATTTCAAATAGATGATGCTCACTATTTTCTTTTTGGGTTTTGTTTACCCATACGAGGTGATATCCGTGATTGATGATTTGAGTGGTTTGAGCATCTTTAAAAAAGGTTATTTCCAGCATAGCACCACCATCGCAAGGGCTTTTTCGTTGATTAGAAACAAAGTTTCCTAAGGAATACACGACTAAGCGTTCGTTTTGCAGACCAGTAATAGGGGAGTAGTGCATGGGTTGTAGCACATGCGGATGGCTTCCTATGATTATATCAACACCATTTTCAAATAAAAATTGAGCAATGTTTTCTTGTTTTTTGCTTTGTTGCTGTTGGTATTCTACACCCCAATGAATCGCTACAATGAGTTTGTCTATGGGTTGCATTTTGGCGTTCTGTATATCTATTTTTATCTTTTCTAAATCGATGATATTCACTATGGTAGGTTCAGGAATAGGAATTCCATTAGTGCCATAAGTATAATTTAAAATACCTACGGAAATTCCATTTTTGGTAAGTACTAAAAGATTATTTTTTTCATATTCTTCTCTATTTCGGAATGTTCCTGTATGAGCTATGCCTAAAGAATCCAAAACATCTATCGTTCGGATAATACCATTTTTACCTCTATCACATGAATGATTGTTTGCAGTAACTAATACATTAATTCCACTATTTTGACACGCTACGGCTAGTGCATCAGGCGATGAAAACTGAGGATATCCTTTGAAAGGCTCGCCTGCTAAGGTAACTTCCAAATTGGCTATAGCAAAATCTACTTCCTGAAATTTGTGTTTTATTTTGTTAAAAACAGGGTGGTAATTGTATGTCTTTGTATTAGAATCGTATGCACCTTCTATTTGTGGACTATGTCCCATAATATCTCCCATAAATAATAAAGAAAGCGTGTTACCTATTTGTTGTGCATTTACAAATAAGGTAATTAGAAAAACAAATATAAAAGCAAAGATTTTCATTAATGATATATCAAAATACAGAGCAAATATAAAAAAATTCATGGAAAAAGTGCCTCGGAGTTGAACTTTACTAACTCAGATGAATTGAAAAGTAAATCATAACTTAAGAAATAAAGAAAAAAAAAAATTTATTAAATGATTGATTTACAAATGTTTATTTTTTAAAAAAGTTCCTAAAAAAAATTTTTTTCAAAAAAAATGATTTCACTATTGCAGGAATAAAAAAATGTTGTACATTTGCAACCGCAATAGAGCAATCGTTTTATTGCTAATTGTTAAAGAGGTCCGTTCGTCTAGGGGTTAGGACGCCAGGTTTTCATCCTGGTAACAGGGGTTCGATTCCCCTACGGACTACAAGATTTTCGTAACATAAATAATTTGTTTAAAAAAGGTCCGTTCGTCTAGGGGTTAGGACGCCAGGTTTTCATCCTGGTAACAGGGGTTCGATTCCCCTACGGACTACAAAATAATAGATATAGTTTTATATCTTTTGGCTAAATTAAAGAAAGTATTAAACAATGGCAAACCATAAATCAGCATTAAAAAGAATTAGAAGAAACGAAGTTGCTCGTTTACGCAATCGTTACCAGCACAAAACGGCTCGTAATGCAGTTAGAAAATTACGTGCTTTGGAAAATTTAGAAGAAGCAAAAGCACTTCTGCCTAAAGTCGTTTCGATGATTGATAAATTGGCAAAGAAAAATATTATTCACGCTAATAAAGCGTCGAATTTAAAAAGCAGTTTAGCGAAACATTTAAATAAGTTAGCTAAATAGTCATTTAGGTTTTAGATTTAACACTGATTGCCAGATTTATAACATAAATCTGGCTTTAGTATTTTATGTATATCTCATTGAAGTAGCTGTCTTAATTATATAAAAGTCGTGAATACATAGTTTTTTTCTATAAATAGAACGTAAAAAACTATGTGAAAATACAACCTTCTGATTTTATTCCTAATACGGGCTGTTTATATATTTTAATCAGAAAT
>JAUNHN010000154.1 GCA_030523915.1 Capnocytophaga sp.
GATTTTTTGTGTAGAAACAAGCTTCTTGTGAAGTCTCTATTTTTTCCCATTTGGGTTCAATATTAGCTATTGCGTGAGCTGGTTTAGCCATTATTACAGCATCAGGTAATAAAACTTCACTTAAGCGTTGCATTGTACGAGTTTCAATGTCAGCAATATTATTAGATACTTCGTGTAACTGCTCTGATAGGGCTTCAATAAGAAGTCGTATCAACGGGTCTAAATTTTCTATATTTTTGATGTTCCAAAAGCGTAAAGCTGTTTGAATCATACGATCTTTTATCTCTTCTTTACTTTCTCTGTAGTGGTTCATATAAGCTTTTATTTTTTAGATAACGGACTCAAATATAATCGATAATGGAACAGACAAGGTTCTTCATTACTTTTTATAATAGTTTGTATATAAATATCCACACATTTATGAATATTTATGTTTTTAGAAAGAATGTCTTCTTGTTCTATTTCTGAAATTTCCAATCGATACTGAGTATCTATGATTCGTGGCTCATACTTAGCAATAGATTCTGCAAGATAACCTATAAAGCGATCTTTCCATTTCCCTACTGATACAATGTATTCGAAATCCATTTCCCAAATTGTAGTTCCATATTTTTTGTCAAAAGAGTGCTCTCCAGGACACGTAGTTATCAAAAGATCGATATGCTGATCAATGGACTCTATTTCGGAACATTTATCGGCTTCCCTTTCTTCTAAAAGATTTTTAAAGTTAATAGGAAACTTATAAAAGTTATGTTCATTAGATATTTTCATCATTAGTGTGTAAAGATATAATGTTTCGTAATTAGGCAAATATACAACAAAAGAAATAACAATAGGTAGATTTATATTAAAAAAATAACGAAAACTGATTTATTATGAATTTGAAAAACTAAAAGAAACCTAAAAGAATATTTTTTTTTAAAGAAAAAATTAAAAAATGTTTTTCTATACATTATTTTCTCTAAATTTGCAGACAACGATTATTAATTTTTAACTAAAAAAAGAAAAATGGATAGATACATATACCAATCGGTTAACTGGACACAGGGGATGAATGTTACGGCTTCGCATTTTGTTGCGATGGAAAACTTTTTGTTAGAACGAATATTGCAAACCGCTTCAGTATTGCACAAAGAGCATTATGGTCTTTTGCCTACGGAGAAAGATATAGCAGTAGAGATTCGAACTATGAAGATTGGTAACACTACACGTGTTTATTTAGAGGCATACGAAGGAATTACCTCTGGGGGCTATTTAATACGGTTTGAGGATTTGGAAGAAGGCTTATCGTGTAATTTAGAGAATGAAACAGAAACTCAATCAGAAGGCTGGGATATTGTACTGAGTGTAATGCCTTTTGAACGAATACCTTCAGGAGTCCCTGATGTAAATGAAATACCTCCTCGATACCCATATGTAACAGCTTCTTATCATCTAAGTGCCGTATTACATAAGGAAAACACTACATATTCACCATATAGTGTAGTGGTAGGGTTCTTGAGAAAAAATGATTTTGGATATCAGTTAGATACTAATTATATTCCTCCAGCTTTAACGATGTCTTCTCACGAATCACTAAAAAGATATAGTAAAGTTTTTTCTGGTGACATATCATCGATAGAGGGTGCTTTGCAGAAAATTTTAGAACGAGTGCAGTCACAGCCTAATAGAACTTCGGTAGCTGATAGTATATCGGTTTTGAGTAAAGAGATGCTTCGATTTTTATCTACAATAAATTATAATTGGAAGAATAATCTACGGAATTTAACTCCTTATCAAGTAACCGAAATTTTAAGCTCATTCGCAGGAGCTATGCTTACATCGCTTCTTTTTCTTACTAAGAAAGACAAGGAAGAAATGTTACGATATTTTCACGAATGGAATGGTATTACTCCTTCCAACTTCGAGCAGATGCTTAGTGAGATTATTAATAAAAAATATAATCACAATCAGATTAATCAATCGATGGTAGCTGTTGGCGGATTGTTACAAATGCTCAATGAATTATTTGTTTCACTATCTCAACTTGAATTTGTAGGACAACATAGAGAAAGCATTGTGATTTCGGAGCGTCAAACGCAAAGCAATACCACAAACAGCAGTCGCTGGATGGTGGATTAAAACCAGTAAACAATGAAAAAAAAGAAAAACGAACAATATACATCATTGGCAAATACGCTTTATACGAACTATAAGGCAGAAGTATTCGCTTGTGGAATGATTCAAGATGGGTTATCAAGGGATAAAGTCCGGATTATTCGCAAAGGAAAAGCCAAACGAAGTGTTTCAAAAGAGGTCGAGAAGATAGTATATGAAGAAGCAAACAAAGCAAATATCTACACTATTTATATTCACAAACGAGATTTGTACGATTCGCTACCTAAAGGATTGTTTCACGATGCAGGTATTTCTAATAAAAAACAACAGAAATCGGCAATATTAAAATCTATCGAAAAAGGACGCGAGGAGGAATTTAATGCGCGCTATTTTTTCAAGCCTTTTGAGATGTTTTTAGATTACATACTCATCGGAGCACAATTATATGAAAGACAGCTCGAAAAGCCACAAACGCACCCTGAATTCGTAAACCTATTCGTGCATAATTGGAAATTTCTTAAAGGTGTACCTTTGGACAAAGCGCTATTTCTGCTGAATTTCTTATCACAGAGTCATCGCATAACGAATAATGAAGAGATAGCTCAGATTTTGAGTTACTTTTTAGAATGTGATGTGCGTATAGAAAATAGTTTTGAAGTGGTAAATATGCGAACTCCACATCAATGGAGATTAGGCGAAGGAAACTTAGGACAATCATCATTCATTGGAGGGGTTTTTGTGGATACATTGCCAGTAGTTTTAATTAAAATAACAAATTTGCCACAAAAACATAGAGACTTGATATACACAAAAAGTACCGCTCGGAAGCAACTGCATATTCTGTTAGATTTATTTATACCTGCGGATGCCCAATTAAATGTTCGTATCGAAGGACGTAAACAAGAATCACTCTTTGCTCTTGCCTCAGATGCAGAACCGTCTGCTATTTTAGGATTTTCAACAATATTACAATAATTTATATTATGAAAGCATTAAACCGTAAAGAAGTATTTATTTCCTATCTAAACTTCACTAAGTATATGATACTCTTAGTGATAATGGCACTTGTTTGTGTTTTTGTTTTTTTCAAAACAGCTTCTTCTGAAATCACCAAAATACAATCCTTAGGTAAAGAAAACCAACGTATCTTTGATGAGCAAATTACACTAAGTGATAATTTTGATGAACTTTTACAGACGTACCAATCGCTGGACTTGGTACAGGAGGGTAACACTCCATTTTTGATGAATAGTGTATCTACTAAAAAACTAAATATAGGGAATTCATTACAGAAAGTACCCCAAAAGGACGTTACAGTGCATGCACATATCGTACAGCAAATGGACAAGGTTATGAAAACACGTGATTCCATTAATGTGCTACGCCAAACGGAAAGTGTCTATAAAAACGATGTGATACGATGCACAGAGGAAAACAAGCAAATTACCCGAAAAGTAAAAATAGGAAGACTTTCCTATGATAAAAAATAACAAAAACAAATCAAAATTATAGTATTATGTACGGATACAAAACATTTTTAAAAATTGGAGACACTCAGAGTTTGGATATGATGAGTCTCTTAAAGAATGGCTATGAACTGAGTAACTTTTCGTATGCCTTAGAACAGCCTACTGACCAAAAAGGAAAAGCACAAGGCGAAGTACAAGGAGGTACATTACAACTCACTATCGACGGATTACCCTCTAATGAAATCATTGAGTGGATGCTGAACCCGAGACGTTATAGAGAGGGAGCTGTTATTACCTATGGTGAAGATAATGCTTCTGTAATGAAAATCTTTTTTGAAAAGGCAGCTTGTGTGGTGATGAATATAAAATATACAGATGATGGAGGAGGTTTTATAAGTTTAGAATTAACACTTAACGCACAATCACTTGTCATAGGGGAATATACAGTAGAAAATAAATGGAAAAATGCTTAAAATAATACGATTATGAACTTTGCAAATATAAAAAACACAGCTTTGGGATTGTTTCAACCTGATGCTAATTTAGAGGTTTATCTTATCCTAAAAGGAAAAGAATATCAGCTAAAACAATTCAACATTTCTTTTTTTCAAGCTACAGATGTAAAAGGCGAGCCACAGAGTGAAGTACGAGGTGGGAAATTCACTATTTCAGTACCTGAATTACCTGATGCTCAACTGCTATATTGGGCTACCAATCAGTGGGCTAAGCGTGATGGGGAAATCGTATTTCGTAACAAAACAAGCTCGGCACCACTGAAAATAAAGTTTGAGAATGCGTATTGTATAGATATGTCACAACGTACAAATGTCTCACAAGGAGTAGTTACCTCGTATGTGATTTCAGCAGAAAGCTTACAGCTCAATGAAGTGAATTTTGATAACCAATGGACAGAATAGATTATGCTTAATAAAAACAATTACAAACAGAATTTTATAAGCCCTGAAAAGTTCGAGTTTTATTGCCAAACAGGCACAGAATACGAGGGCTTTGTAGTAGGAAAAGGCTATGCTTGGGTTTGGGACGGAATGATATCGCCTTTAGATTATGCTCCAAGAGATTGGAGGTTTAAATATAAAACAGATACTGTAATGCGTTATACATTACAAGTATTGGATACTTCAAGTAATAGTATTTCCAAAAGTTTAGGATATCAAAACGTAGAAAAGCTAAACGATGCTATTTTAAATAATGAAGGAGGTTGGATAGAACTTTCTTCAGGAGATACTATTTGGGATAGTAGGGTATATAATGAACAAGATGCTAAAAGATATTGGGGAAGTAAAGCAAAATATAGAGAAAAATATTTGACGGGAAATGTAAAAACATCTAAAGGTAAAGATATAAAAAATGCTCTTTTAGAACCAGATGGAACAGTTATTAAAGATGGACAAAAATATTATGTTCCTGATATGGCAGGTAAAGAGCCTATGTGGATAAAGTTTTATAATACATTGAAAGATAATATTATTTTAGAAGTAGAAGCAATTGGAACAGTAGGAAATAAATTAAGTCTTAAATATTGGATACTTCAAGGTAATATAGACTTAGGGTCTATTGAAGTAATGAAAGCTAAAACTAATTTAATTTCACCTGAAAAAAGTTCATACGGATTTAAAGAAGAACCTCCAAAAGGAACTATTGGAGGAGGAATTAGTGTTGGATTAGGTAAAAAGAGTAATTTCGATTTTGGAATGAAT
>JAUNHN010000155.1 GCA_030523915.1 Capnocytophaga sp.
GGGGGTAATTCCCATAAAATTGGCGATATTTTGAGCCGAAAACCGCTGAAAAACAAATGGATAGCTTTCATAGAGCCATTGCAAATATTCTTCCGCAGTAAAAGCCATTCTAAAATTATGAAACTGCTGAATGGTAATGAGCAAATCTTCGGTTTTCTGAATATAAAAATTCAAAAGCGGTAAATTTCCGAAGATAATATCTTTAATTTGATAAAACGGAAAGGCAATTATTACTGAATTTTCGTTGGCTTTTATGGTGTAATCGGTTTTTTTGTGCTGAAAAACAGTATCATACGATTTAAAAAACGAATTAAAACTTTCGGTATGAAACATAATGGTTCGCTCCTCGCCCCGAGAAGTAATCAGATTGTGAATAAAACTCCCCTGTGCAATGAAGTATAGTTTTAAGTCTTCGGCTTGATAATTCACAAGCGTTTCATTTTTCTTGACTTTAATAATTTCGGCTTTTTTTATAATTTCGCCAATTATATCTATTTGAATATCAGTAAATTGACTTCTGAAAATATTTTGCACATCAATATCCATACAAAAATAAATTATTTAGCAGGTAGCAAAAATACCTTTTTTCTGAAATAATTCAATTTTTAAAAAAACTCGCTGTGGTCGTACCACCAAAAAGGGAATTTTTATGATTTTTAATTACCTGTGTAACTGATACTTACTGATTAATCAATTTCGCGATTTTTTGTGCGTGTTCTTTGGCTTGTTGTTTTATTTGAGCCTCGCGAGTAGGGTCGCCAAAAGCCATTGCACTGGTAGAATACACCACATCGTGCCACTTCATTTGGCAAAGATACGCCGTGTTTTCCAAGTTTTTCCAAAACTCAAACGGACGAAAATGCTGTTTGCCCAACGGCTGATAATCCTCGCTTGACGAACCAAAAGTAACGCTGGTGATAAAATCCTTCCCTTGAAGCTGAAAACTGCTTCCGTAGGCAAATCCGTACCCAAAAACAAGGTCAAACCATTGCTTTAAAATCGCGGGCATATTGTACCAATTCACAGGAAACTGAAACACCACCGACTGATGACGCAACAGAGCCTCTTGCTCGGCTTTTACATCAATCTTGAAGTCGGGATACAACTCAGCTAAGTTTCTGATTTCCAAATCTTTTACATTGTTTTTTAATTCCTCTACAATGCTTTTGTTTGCTAACGATTGTCCATAATTAGAATGAGCTAAAATAAGTAACGCCATATAATAATGTATTTTTTGTTGTTAAATTTTTATTTGTTTAATTATTTGATATTCAATATTTTATGATGAATTAAATTCGTTTTAATTCTCGATTAAAATATTTCCGAGGCAAAGATACAGCGATTTTTGATAAAAAACATTGAACTAGTTCAACAAATTTCGGTGAGCCACCGAGGGCAATTAATTTTTAATTATGAATTATAAATGATGAATGATTTTCCCACAATCCGTAGGGGCAAATCGCAATTTGCCCTAATAATTACCTGTATTTTGGGTGTATGTAATCAGACGAAATCCCTCGCCAAAGGTACGAGTCGCACTGGCTGTTACCTTTGGCGAAGGTTTTTATTTAATTGCGTGTCGAGGTTCTCGACTACTGACCTAATTCCTTTAATAAATCGTTCAAATCCAGATGTTTGGTGTACATTTCCAGAGAGCCGTCTGGGTTTATAGGCCATTTTTCACGCGGTTTGTCCCAGTAGAGTTCTATGCCGTTGCCGTCTGGGTCGTTTAGGTAAAGGGCTTCGGAAACTCCGTGGTCGGCAGCTCCTACAAGCGGATAGTTCTTGTCTCTCAACTGCTTGTAAATCAATGCTAAATCTTTTCTTTCAGGGTATAAAAACGCCGCGTGATACATTCCTGTTCCTTCGGTGGGAACTTTCGGAGCGTTCTTGGAGTGCCAAGTGTTCAGCCCGATATGGTGATGATAGCCTCCCGCCGAAAGGAAAACCGCCTCTGTACCATAGCGTTGCGTAACTTCAAACCCTAAAACATCGCGGTAAAAACCCAATGCCTTTTCTATGTCGGACACTTTCAGGTGGATATGTCCCACCCTTGTCCCTGCGGGAGCTTTGTATATTTTTTGCTCGTTTAAATTTGCTGTGTTTGTCATTTTCTGTTCTTTTATTTTATTGTTCTGTGCATAAATAATTCCGCATAAAAATAGCACCATAGCCAATGCTATTGCAGCATATACGATTGATTTTTTCATTTGATTATTAGTTTTTTAAATCTTATGCTTTCTTGGTAAGCGTTCCTTTTAGTCGGTAAAAATCCAAAGACGGAACGGTAATATTGGTGTAAGCCACGCCGTTTTCGTAATCTTCCAAATGGACAACATTGTTTCCTGCTTTTTCTTGCCACGAAACCATATAGACATTAGGACGAATTTCAATCATCTGAATATCAACCTGTTCGCTATAACCTTCGTTTTCGCCTTGCAGAGAAGTGAAAGTCATTTTTGTTTCGCTTTCAAAGAACAATTCAAATTTATAATACTGAAAATCAACGATAAATTTATTTCCTATTACCTGAATTTTATCGTTTTTAGGAGCAGGAATAGGGAACATTTCGTGTCCATTCACAGCTTTATCGGCAGGAACTTCCTCTTGCATCACATCCCAATGCTCTACGATTTTGCCGTTTTCTAATCGGAAAATATCCACAGCAATCATATCTTTTCCGAACCAATTTTTGTATCGGTTATGCACCATTACCTTGTCGCCGTCTTCCATTGCCAAACTTGCTTCTTGGCTTGGACTTGGGTCTGGACTGGTGATAAAACCACGCAAAACATCAAGTCCGTTGGGCATTGCTGGGTTGTGCTGAATCATATCTCCTGCCCAAAAAGTTTCGGCTTTTGCCAAATCTCTTTTGTTGAATACTACATCTAAATACTCTAAAACAATTTCTTTATTAGTCATTTCTGTAAATTTTAATTGTTAAACTTTTGATTAATTTTCCGAGGCAAAGATACGGCGGTTTTCAAGTAAAAAACATTGAACTAGTTCAATAAATTTCGGTGAGCCACCGAGGGCGGTTTTTTATACGCATTGTAAAATTTGCCTTATTTTATTTAAAATCAATGGTTTATCTATTGAATACCCTCGCCAAAGTTCCAAACTTTGGCGAGGGTACAAAAACTTAATAAACAATTTTATTCTTTCAATTAAGAAAAATCACCCACAGGCTCTTCGTTATTTTGAAGCTACGGTAAAACGCTTGTGCAAGTGGGCTTTTTGCTCTGCATCATCTACCAAAGCCGAAGCCAAATCAGGGAGGGAAATATCGGCAGGGTTGCCATTTTCGTCAAATAAAACATCGTCTTGCCCTATTCTGTACCCTTTTTTGTCGGTGAAATTCACGGGATTTCCTGCAAACATTGCCGCTGGCGAAAGAAACGCCCAGTTGATGTCGGTGCGAGTTTTCAGTTCGCCCAAAAGGTTACGCATATAGTTTGCCGCAGGATAAACTTCTTTCGGAAAATTTGGCGTATCTACCAACTGCACATTCGGAGCCACAAAAAGGCTTCCTGCACCGCCCACCACAAGCAAATAAGGGACTTTCGCCTCTTTTGCCGAGTTTAAAATATTGCCGTGTCCTTTGGCTAAATCTTCGGCGATGTTTGGATTTTCCCAACCTGCGTTAAAGGCGTTAATTACCGCATCTACGCCCTCTAAATGCTTGGTCAATTCAGGGGAATTTGCATCTAATGCTACGCTTTGTACATTGGTATTTTGCGGAATTTTCGCTGTGTTTCTGGCGATTGCCACCACTTGGTGATTTCGTTCTGCCAACTCTTTTACTACTGCCGAGCCTACAAGCCCAGAAGCTCCTATTACTGCTACTTTCATATACTTTAAATTTTTAAATGAAACAATTTTTTAAAATTATGGGGCAAAGATATGGCGGTTTTTGATAAAAAACATTGAACTAGTTCAATAATATCCTCCCCCAGCCCCTCCGAAGGAGGGGAGTTCGTTGCGTGATGTAGGGGCAAATCACATTTGCCCTAAGACAGACACATTGTAGGGGCAGCACGAGCGAAGCGAACTGGCGAAGCAATCGTAATTTGCCCTAATAATTCCCTATATTTTGGGTGTTTCTCGTTGTCATTCTGACGATAGGAAGACACGAGCGAAGCGAACTGGCGTAAGCAATCTTTTTCTTTCGTTAAAATTCTTGAGATTCTTCATTCCGCTTCGCTACATTCAGAATGACAAGTATTCACGGACTTTGCTTCGCTACATTCAGAATGACAAAGGAGATTCTTCCCTGCGGTCAGAATGACAAGGCTTAGGTTGGGCTGATTAAAATTAAAAATTTGACTAAGTGGTTTTGTTTCAATCAATTATCCCCATTTTTCTTTTTCCATTTAAACTCAATTTTAACCAAAAAAATAAGAACTAACAATAGTATTTGTATGACAAAAATTACTAAAAATTTCTCTTGAAAACTAATGGCTATCTTTGATATTTGCCTTTCATATTTTCTTTTTAAATCAATTTGTTGTGCCAAAAGCTCTTTTTCAGGTAGAGAGATGTCGGTTCTTTCCATTATCTCTCTTTTTTGCCAAGCTGCATAAGTGTCATTCTTATTACTTGGAATATCCCAATGGTCTAATCCACTTATAATCCCATAAGCAGTTCCAAAAATGGAGGCTAATACTAAAAATATAAACAAATATTTCATTTCTTGTTGGTTTTAATTACAATCCAAATATTTTGCCATTCTGAGCGTTTCACGCTGTCATTCTGAACGGAATGTAAATGGAGTGAAGACACGAGCGAAGCGAACTGGTGAAACAATCTTGTGTTTTTGTTTTGAGATTCTTCATTCCGCTGTCGCTACATTCAGAATGACAAACAGGTCGTACCAAATTTTATAGATTGAGCCATTAGAATCAAATTTTTTATACCTAAATCCACATTATTGAATTTTATCAAAAAACAATTGTCTTGCATAATTAAGTTATAATCAGCAATATCAACCAACTCAACAGCCGAATTATTGCGTTCTTTGTCCCAATGCCAAGTCAGATGACCCGACATATATGAAACACCCTCCAACTCTATACAAAAATCTGTTTTATAAGACACATCGGTTGTTGCTGTGATAATTAATTTATCGCCACTCAATACTTCGGCTTGAAATGTAAGTGTCTGAAAATCACCCACAATTTCTATGCATTTAGAATTTATTTCATTGACCACAGCATTAATTGAATTTTGCATAATCTATTGTATTTGAATGG
>JAUNHN010000156.1 GCA_030523915.1 Capnocytophaga sp.
AAGATTATCTATATATCCGAACTCATATTTTTGACAGATATGGAAGAAAGTTAAAAACACTATCACGTGATGAGGCTTGGGACGGAATCTACAATAACCAAAGAGTTCCTACGGGAGATTACTGGTACATTCTTGAATTAAATAGTAATATTGATTCACGAAAATTCTACGGAAACTTTACATTGTACCGATAGAACTAATTAATAAGATTCTCAAATTAGGAATAAGGCTTAAAAAGTCTTATTCCTAATTTTTTTTTATACAAAACATACTTACAAACAAAATTATTGATTATATTCATATTTTTTTATATCTTTGCTTTCATATATAAAACAAAATAATTTTTATGAACAAAAAAATAAACCAAAAATCCTTCGCAATTGCCGTAGTTTCTCTTATTTTTGCAACTTCTTGTAAAAATAATTCAGAACCTATGAAAAACGACATACAACCGCCAATAGCGAAAAAAGTACCGCACCAATTAGAAAAATTCGGAAACGTACGTACGGACAATTATTTCTGGCTTAACCAACGCGAAAACCCAGAAGTTATCAACTACCTCAACAAAGAAAATGAGTATTACCAAAAAATGACCGCTCATACCAAAGAATTTCAAAATTCGCTGTTCGAGGAAATGAAATCACGCATCAAAGAAGACGACTCTTCCGTGCCGTACTTCAAAAACGGATATTGGTACATCACCCGCTACGAAACGGGCAAAGATTACCCTATTTTCGCCCGAAAAAAAGGAACACTCGACGCTGCTGAAGAAATTATGTTCGACTGCAACGAAATGGCAAAAGGACATAGTTACTTCCAGCTTAGCGGAATTTCGGTAAGCGACGACAACAAATGGGCTATCTTTGGCGTAGACACAGTTTCTCGCCGTCAGTACGTGTTGCAAATCAAGAACTTAGAAACAGGCGAAATTCTTCCTGAGAAAATCGAAAACACCACAGGTTCAGGAGCTTGGGCAAGCGACAACAAGACTTTTTTCTATGCAAAAAAAGACCCACAAACCCTTCGTTCGGATAAAATTTACCGCCACGAACTGAATTCAGACATCAAAAACGATGCTCTTGTTTTCCACGAAAAAGACGATACGTTCAATACGGGCGTGTATCGTGAAAAGTCTAAAAAATACATCGTTATCGTTTCGGGAAGTACCTTAACTACGGAATATCAGACCTTAAAGGCAGACAATCCGAAAGGGCAATTCAGCGTGTTTCAAAAGCGTACGCGAGGTTTGGAATACGACATTTCGCATTACGGCGATTCGTTTTACATCGTAACCAACAAGGACAATGCTACGAACTTTAAATTGATGAAAACTCCTGAAAATCAGACTTCTGCCGAAAATTGGAAAGACCTCATTCCGCATCGCGAAGACGTATTTTTGGAAGGCATAGAGATATTCAAAAACTTTTTGGTTGTAGAAGAAACCTTCAACGGATTGAACCGAATTGAGATTCGCCCTTGGAGCGGAAACGGAAATTATTACCTGCCTTTCCAAAGCGAAACTTACACGGCATACACCACGCAAAACGTTGATTTTGACACCGATAAACTTCGTTACGGCTATCAATCTTTGACCACTCCTGCTTCTGTGATTGAGTTTGATATGGTTACCAAAGCGAAAACCATTCTGAAAGAACAAGAGGTAATGGGCGGAAAATTCGACAAAAACAACTATGTGGAAGAGCGTATTTGGGCTACGGCACAAGACGGCACAAAAATTCCGATGTCGATGGTTTACCGCAAGGGAATGAAAAAAGACGGCAAAAATCCGCTGTTGCAATACGCCTACGGTTCGTACGGAGCTACGATGAATCCTACGTTTTCTACAACGCGATTGAGTTTGCTTGACCGCGGATTTATCTTCGTGATAGCACACATTCGCGGCGGACAATATTTGGGCAGAAAGTGGTACGAAGACGGTAAGTTATTGAAAAAGAAGAACACTTTCACGGATTTTATCGATTGTTCAAAATATCTTATTGCCGAAAAATACACCTCGCCAGAGCATTTGTATGCCGAAGGTGGTTCGGCTGGTGGGCTGTTAATGGGTGCTGTGGTGAATATGGCTCCTGAGCTTTATAAGGGCGTGATTGCGGCGGTTCCGTTTGTTGATGTGGTAACGACTATGCTGGACGACACCATTCCGCTAACCACAGGCGAATATGACGAATGGGGCAACCCGAACGAGAAAGAGTACTACGATTATATGCTTTCGTACTCGCCTTACGACCAAGTGAAGGCTCAAAACTATCCGAATATGTACGTATCTACGGGCTTACACGATTCGCAAGTACAATACTGGGAACCAGCCAAATGGGTAGCTAAATTACGCGTAACGAAGACCGACAAAAACCTGCTTTTCCTCGATACGAATATGGACGCAGGACACGGCGGTGCTTCTGGACGTTTTGAAGCCCTAAAAGAAATAGCCAAAGAATTTGCCTTCTTATTTGATTTAGAGGGGATTAGTAAGTAAATATACTATAAAATAAAATAGGCTGTCTCAATTAATGGACAGCCTATTTTGTTTTTTACCGTTTGGATTTGTTACTTCTTATTTCCTCACAATTTTAGTAGGATTAATTACTATTTCTATCGATTATCCCACCGATTGGCATTGAACGAATTTTTCTTCCAATACCACATCATTATAAATCCGATTAATGCTCCTCCTACGTGTGCAAAATGGGCAATATTGCCACCGAAAAGCGAAAATCCTGTAACACCTGAAAATAAGTCGATTCCCACCAAAATAGGAATAAAATATTTGGCTTTTATCGGATATGGAATGAAAATCATCATCAGTTTGGCATCAGGAAACATCATCGCAAAGGCTACCAAAATTCCGTAAATAGCCCCTGAAGCTCCCACAGCAGGTGCAAAATAGGAACTCATCATATCATCAAATGTACTTTTGGGAATGACGTGTTCCCAAGCGGTGTTGTACTTACCTTCTGCCAGTACGCTTTTCACCATTTCAGCCGTAAACCCATTGTCTGCCAAGGCTTGTAACCCTTCTTGGAAGTAGTAATAGTTCACCCCTGAGTGTATCAATGCCGAACCTACGCCACACGAAAAGTAGAAAAACAAAAATTTCTGTTGCCCCCAAATTCGCTCTAACGGACTGCCAAACGCCCAAAGTGCATACATATTGAAAAATAAGTGCATCAGTCCGCCGTGCATAAACATATACGAAACATACTGCCACCACCTGAAATTTGGGTTTTCAAAAAAGTAAATAGCTGCGGTTTCTTTTAGGTTTAAACTCGGTATCAGATTGTATTCGGCAATGACAAATACAATGACGTTTATGATTATTAAATGTTTGACAATCTGTGTTATACGTTCCATAATTTAGTGTAATACATTAAAAATATTTATCAATTTCAGTTAGCGAAAAATGGCTGTACACCCGCTTTCCAGAGGGCGAAGTTAAACTTTCTCGACAAGCAAACAAATTATTTAACAATGTTTCTTGCTCTTCGGTGGTTAAGGTTTGTCCTGTTTTGATAGCCAAACTGCGGCTTAGACTTTGTGCAAAAGCCTCTTTTTGAGCATTATCATTGTGGGGCAAATTCTCAATATGTTGCTGAATGAGTTCGTTAAACACATTCGGAATTTGATTGTCTGAAATGTGTAACGGCACTCCGTTTATTTGTACCTTATCTTCTTGAATGTCAATAATAAAACCGATATTTTCAAACAAATCTTTTAGCTTTGTTACTACATTCATTTCGTCTTTTGAAAACGACAATTCCAACGGAAACATCAGTTGCTGACTTGCCGTACTTGTTGATTTTAAGGTTTTTAAGAAATCTTCATACAAAATTCGCTGATGAGCTCGGTTGATATTTACCATAATTAGCTCATTATGAAGTGTTGTTACAAGATATTTTTTTCCTATCGAAAGGATATTTTTTCCATTTTGAGGAGGCAATGGTTCTGCGTCAAATAGCTTACTTTCAATCACTTGCGGCTCAAAATTGTTTATATCAGATTCGATACCTACATACAGACTTTCCCACGAAGTCTGTTTTTTGGGATAAGACGGATAACTTTGCCCACCTCCCGAACTTCTGCTGACCTTAGTTTCTTCCTTAAACGGATTAAAATTTGGGTCTACCTCTATTTTCGGAAAAACAGGCTCTTTGTCTTTGTAACTATACGGAATGTCGAAAGTCGTATCTCGGTTAAAATCAAGGGTTGGAGCGATGTTAAACTGCCCCAAGCTATGCTTCACCGCCGACTTCAAAAGGGCGTAAATGCTGTGTTCGTCCTCAAATTTGATTTCAGTTTTGGTAGGATGAATATTAATATCAATGGTCGAAGGATTCACTTCCAACTGAATGAAATACTCAGGTTGTTGTTGGTTTCCGATAAGTCCTTCGTAAGCCACTGTAATAGCGTGGTTTAGGTATCTATTTTTTACAAAACGATTATTAACCATCAGGAATTGTAAGGACTTACTTTTACTGATATATTCGGGTTTTACCACAAAACCACTGATTTTTAAAATCGGAGTTTCTTCTTCGATAGGCACTAATTTTTCATTGGTTTTTCCTCCAAAAAGATGTACAATACGCTGTCTGAAATTTGTTGCAGGTAAGTTAAACAGCTCACTTCCATTGTTATACAAAAAGAAATGTATATTCGGATGAGCCAATGCCACCCGATGAAATTCGTCTAAAACGTGTCGTAATTCCACCGTATCCGATTTCAGGAAATTCCGTCGAGCGGGAATGTTGAAAAACAGGTTTTTCATCGCAATAGACGTGCCATCAGCCGTAACGCACGGCTCTTGGTAGGTTACTTTGCTTCCTTCAATACGAAGTTCCGTACCCAGCTCATCTACGGGTCTTTTGGTAATAAGTTCCACGTGAGCAATCGCCGCAATAGATGCAAGTGCTTCACCGCGAAACCCTTTGGTTTGCAGTTGGAACAAATCTTCGGCTTTTTGGATTTTAGAGGTAGCGTGTCGTTCAAACGCCAATCGAGCATCGGTTACACTCATTCCTATTCCATTGTCAATCACCTGAATAAGTGTTTTCCCAGCATCTTTTATGATGAGTTTTATTTGTGTTGCTTTGGCATCAATAGCATTTTCGAGCAATTCCTTGACCGCCGAAGCAGGTCGTTGAATCACTTCTCCTGCCGCTATCTGATTGGCAACGTGGTCGGGTAATAAACGGATTATGTCTGTCATTTCTTTTTTAGGCAATAGGGATTAGGTGCT
>JAUNHN010000157.1 GCA_030523915.1 Capnocytophaga sp.
ACTTAAACATAATACAGGAACTACACTCACATTGGCTTTAGGTTACGGAGCCAGAGAAGAACTCTTAACTGCCGTAAAAAAAATAGCTAATGATGTGCAAAATAATATTATTTCAGCAGAAAATATAGATGAATCCATAATAAATATGTATCTTTACACCCACGATTTGCCAGATGTAGATTTACTTATTCGAACTAGTGGAGAGTACAGAATAAGTAATTTCTTATTGTGGCAAATAGCTTATGCTGAATTGTATTTTGCAGAAGTACTTTGGCCTGATTTTAATAAAAACCACCTAAACGAAGCCATATTAAATTATCAAAAACGAGAAAGAAGATTTGGAAAAACAAGTGAACAACTCAAATAAACGTATGTCATTAAAGAAGTATTTATTTATAGCATTGACAGCCATTGTGGGATTTGTAAATGCTCAAGAAGAGGAGAGATTAGTATTAGGAAGTGGAAAAAAATACACTATTGGAGGAGTTGAGGTAACTGGTTCAAAGCGTTACAATGCACAAACTATTTTGACAACTTCGGGGTTAAAAGTAGGTGATGAAATTACCATACCTGGGGAAAAGTTCAGTGCCATCATACATAAATTGTGGAACTATAAACTATTCAGTGATGTGAATATTTATATCCAGCGTACCGAAGGTGATAAAGTGTTTTTGGAACTTGCTATCAAAGAAATACCTTCACTTGTTGATATAAAAATAACAGGAATTCGTGAGAAAAAAGCTGAAGCTATCATTAAAGATGCCGAACTTAAAAAAGGAGCAAAAGTAAATGAGAGTTTTATTGCCAATACCAAAAATTATATCGTAAATAAATACCGTAAAGAAGGTTATCTAAATACTAAAGTAACCATTGATACTAAGGTAGATACCACAGATGCTAACGGAGTGGATATGTTAGTACATATCGACACGGGCAATAAAGTAAAGGTAGATAATATTACGTTTGAAGGAAATGAAAAATTTGCGGATAAAAAACTCCGTCGTAAACTTAAGAAAACGAAACAACGTACTTTTGGGCGTTTCTGGAAACGTTCAAAATATGTAGCCAAAGATTATGAGGAAGATTTGATTTCGCTTGTTGATTTTTACAAAGAGAATGGATATCGTGATGCACGAGTGGTAAACGACACGCTTACTTATACACAAGACGGTAGTGTAGAGCTTGCTATAACGATGGAAGAAGGTAAACGCTATTATTTTGGAGATATTCGTTTTTTAGGGAATTCAGTCTATAATGACCGTGTTTTACATCAAGTGTTAGGAATCAGAAAAGGAGATGTATATAATGGTGTAATGCTCAAAAAGCGTATCCAAGATACAAGTAAACCTGATGCTGAGGATATTACTAATTTATATCAAAATAGTGGGTATTTGTTTTCTCAAATTAATCCTGTAGAAACATCGGTGGTGAATGATACAATTAATTTTGAAATTCGTGTGGTAGAAGGAAAACCCGCATATTTTAATAATATTAGTGTAGTGGGTAATGCAAAAACTAATGACCATGTGATTTACAGAGAGTTACGTACTCGTCCAGGGTATTTGTACAGTAAAGAGGCAGTGGTAAGAACCGTTCGTGAGTTAGGGCAGTTGCAACTTTTCGATGCACAAAATATTGACCCTCAATTCAAAAACGCTGACCCAAATGCAGGAACAGTAGATATTGAATATAATTTAGCTGAAACAGGTTCAAGCCAAGTACAATTGCAAGGCGGATATGGAGGAGGTTCTTTCATTGGTACAGTAGCACTTTCTTTTAATAATTTCTCTATCAGAAATCTTTTTAATAAGAAAGCCTATGACAAAATGCCAATACCAATGGGAGATGGTCAAACGTTATCGCTTAATGTACAAGCAAGTAGATATTATAGAACGTATGGTTTTTCATTTGTTGAACCTTGGTTAGGAGGTAAACAGCCTGTGCAGTTCTCAATTTCATTCAACCGTACGGAACAATTTGGATATAACTACTATACTTATGATGTAGATAAAAGCCGACGTGTATTTATAACGGGAGCTACTGTAGGTTTGGCTAAGCGTTTGCGTATTCCTGATGATTATTTCCAGATTTCGCACGCTTTGAGTTATCAGCATTATGATTTGCGTAATTATTCTTTAGGATTATTTACTTTTAATGAAGGAAGTTCAAACTCTTTGGCTTATAATATAGGACTTTCAAGAAATTCAAGTGGACCGAATCCTATTTATCCAATGTCAGGAAGTAATTTTTCAATCAATGCCAAATTGACACCTCCTTACTCGTTGTTTAACAATGTAGATTATGCAGCATTAACTGCTGAAAGAGCAGTAGCAGAAGCTAATAATGATGCTACTAAATTAGCAGAGATAGACCAAAAACGATTCCATTGGTTGGAATTTTATAAAATCAAATTTAATGGAACTTGGTATACAAATATATACGATAAATTAGTACTTAAATTTGGTGCCGATTTCGGGTACTTAGGAGCTTACAACAAAGAAAGAGGAATTGTTCCGTTTGAAAGATTCTTTATGGGAGGTGACGGATTAGGTTACTACTCAATGGATGGACGTGATAATATCCAAATGCGTGGATATGCTAACTATGCACTATCAACGGGCGAAGGGGAGAATGTTTTTAACAAATTCTCATTAGAGCTTCGTTATCCAATTACCCTTAAGCCTATGGCATCTATTTACGGATTGGTTTTTGCCGAAGGAGGAAATACATATTCAGGGTTTTCTAATTTTAATCCGTTCCAAATTAAACGTTCAGCAGGTTTAGGATTGCGGTTGTTTATGCCACAATTTGGTATGTTAGGAATTGATTTCGGTTATGGATTTGATAAGCCGATAAATTCAAGTGTTATTAGTGGTTGGCAAACGCACTTTATTTTTGGACAACAATTCTAAAATTTGGCACGATATTTTCTGTATGGAAAATATCACAAAAAGAATAAAGCATTTGAGACACTTTTCAACTTTTTGATTATGATAAAATTAAAGCATATTTTGTACTTAATCTCGTTCTTTATGGCGAGTGTTTCCGTGGCACAAACTCCACGCGGAGCAAGGATAGGTTATGTGGATATGGATTTTATCCTTTCAAATTTAGAAGAATATAAAGTTGCTAATGAGCAATTTGCCTTACAGGTAGATGAATGGCATACCGAAATAGACAAAAGGCAAAAGCAAATTCAAACTGAAAAAGACAAATTGGAAGCTGAAAAATCTCTTTTGACTCCCGAACTTATTAAAGATAAGCAACAGGAAATAAATTTGCTGGAATATAATCTGAATGCTTATAAAGAACAAAAATTTGGAGCTGAAACGGGTGAATATATCACTCAGAAGTTTATGCTTGTAAAGCCTATTCAAGACCAAGTGTTTAACATTGTGCAAGAAATAGGTAAACAACGAAAATATGATATGATTTTTGAAAAAAGTGATGTGTCTATGCTTTTTTCAAGTAATCAGCATAATTTAAGTAATGTAGTACTACGCATTCTCAAACGAAAAGATAATGCCGCTGATAGAAATAAAGAAATTAGTGAGCTTCTCAAAGAGAGCTATGATTTTGAATTCGTAGAAGAACGTGTAAAACTACGCCAAGAAGCAGAAAAAGAGCGTGAACGCAAACGTGCAGAATATGAACAAGAAAAACAAAAACGCATAGAAGAAGCACAACGCAAACGTGCTGAGCAACAAGCTCAACGTGAAAAAGAACGAGCAGAATTTCAAGCTAAAAGAGAAAAAGAAAGACAGGAACGTCTTATGAAGCTGGAAGAAGAGAAGAAAGCAAAAGAAAAGTAAACATTTTAACAAATAATACTAACATTTAATTTATAAACAAACAAGATGATGAGAAACTTTAAAACAATTATGATTGCACTGGCTCTTATTTTTGGAGCAACATCAATGGCTACTGCACAAAGTAAAATAGCACACATTGACACACAGAAGCTTTTAGAAGAAATGCCTGAGAGAAAATCAGCTGAAGCCCAATTGAAAAAATTAGAACAAAGTTATATGGCTGATATTCAATCTTCAATTAAAGAACTTCAAACAAAAGCAGATACTTACAGAAAAGAGGCAGAAGCATTGACAGAAGCTCAATTAAAAGCAAGAGAGGCGGAGTTTATGAAAAAATCAGAAGAAATCCAAACTATGGAGAATAATATCCGTCAGGCTCAACAAACAGCAAGTCAAAATTTACAACAAAAACAACAAGAGTTAGTTGACCCAATCTTGAAAAAAGTAAAAGCAGCTGTAGAGAAAGTTGCTACTGCACAAGGCTTTCAGTATGTACTTGATTCAAGTAATGGTTCAGGAGTGATTGTAGCTAAAGGAACTGACCTATATAGTGCAGTGAAAAAAGAATTAGGATTTTAATCCATAATGATATTAGTAATTTTTAACTTTTAAAGTGTTCGTTTTTACGGACACTTTTTTTATTTTTGTACTATGATAGATAAAAATCCCATAGGAATGTTTGATTCAGGCATTGGAGGAACTACCATTTGGAAAGAAGTAGTAAGCCTAATGCCTTATGAAAGTACGCTATTTTTGGCGGATAATAAAAATGCCCCTTATGGAGGTAAAACTAAAGAAGAAATCATATTTTTGTGTGAAAAAAACACCCAATTTCTATTAGAAAATAATGTGAAAATCATAGTTGTAGCTTGTAATACGGGTACTACTAATGCAATTTCATATTTACGTTCCAAATACAAATATATTCCTTTTATAGGGATAGAGCCTGCCATTAAGCCAGCAGGATTGCAAAGTATAACCAAAAAAGTAGGTGTCCTTGCCACTAAAGGAACACTTTCCAGTGAATTATTTTTAAAAACAAGCGATAATCTGAAACACAACGGCATACATATCGTAGAACAAATAGGCGAGGGGTTAGTAGACCTTATTGAAAATGGACAGATAAAAAGCCCCGAAATGTACTTACTTCTTGAAAAATATTTGTTGCCAATGGTAGCAGAAGGGATTGACTATTTGGTATTGGGCTGTACGCATTACCCGTATTTATTACCTCAAATACAGCAAATTATTCCTAAAAATATTAAAGTAATAGATTCTGGATATGCGGTAGCTAAGCAAACCCAAAACATTCTTTCCCAAAATAAACTACTTAATGATTCTTTTGTTAAACCACAACATTTATGGCTTACCAATGGAAACTTAGCCGTATTACAACAATTTGCCCCCCAAATTACAAAT
>JAUNHN010000158.1 GCA_030523915.1 Capnocytophaga sp.
CCTCATCGGAACGACCTACATATTCTAAAAAAGAATATTCTACCGATCGCCCTTATGTGAAAAAAGAGTATTCCTCATCAGGAGACCGACCTAAGTCAAACGGATTTAAAAAGCCGTATAATCCCAATTTTAAAGAAAATTCGGGGCAAGGAAACTATAAAAAGCCATACAACCCGAATTTTAAACGAAACGATAACTATAAAAAACCATTTGTTAAGAAAACATATAATTCAGACTATGAACAAGAAGTTCCAAAGCCTGAAAGTACAGAAATTCGGTTGAATAAATTCATTGCCAATGCAGGGATTTGCTCTCGAAGAAATGCCGATGTATACATAACTGCGGGCAACGTCGAGGTTAATGGGGAAGTGATGACTACTTTGGGCTATCGAGTGCAACCTACCGATGTTGTAAAATTTGACGGAAAATTAATTTCTTCCGAAAAAAAAGAATACATTTTGCTAAATAAACCCAAAGGATTTATTACAACTACCAACGATGAAAAAGGACGAAAAACAGTAATGGATTTGGTTGCTAATGCTACTACGGCTCGTATTTTGCCCGTAGGTAGATTGGACAGACCTACCACGGGGCTGCTGCTCCTTACAAACGATGGGGATTTAGCAAAAAAATTGACGCACCCTACGCACGGTGTACGAAAAATATACCACGTAGCCTTAGATAGAAAGCTGGATTATAAAGATTTTGTCAAAATAGAAGAAGGTATCGAGTTAGAAGACGGATTCATTCAAGTAGATGAAATCAGTTATGTAAATGACAAACCTAAAAATGAACTTGGTATTAAAATCCATAGTGGAAGAAACCGAATCGTTCGTCGTATTTTTGAACATTTAGGATATGAAGTGGAGAAATTAGACCGAGTGGTTTTTGCGGGACTTACTAAAAAGGATTTGCCTCGAGGTCATTGGCGAAGACTTACACCACAAGAAATTATTAATTTGAAAAATATCAAGTAAAATATATAAGGACGAAGAAATATTTTCGTCCTTTTTTGTGCAAAAAACTTATTCTATTCCTCGCTGTCTTTTTGCTTCAAACATCAATACAGCCGCTGCAACTGATACATTCATCGAATCAATAACTCCTTGCATAGGGATAATAATATTTTGGGAGGAATTGGATAGCCATTCAGGTGTAAGTCCTTCATCTTCAGTACCTACTATAATTGCAGAAGCTCCTCTAAATGATACTTCTGTATAAGGTTTGGAAGCCGAAAGTGCTGCACAATAGATGTTTATTCCTTTTTCTTTGAGAAAAGAGATAATTTCAGAGGTTGTCCCCATTGCGATAGATGTAGTAAAAACACATCCTACACTGGAACGAATGATGTTAGGGTTATATAAATCTGTTTTCGGGTTTGCTATAAGTATAGCGTCTATACCTGCTGCATCAGCAGTTCGTAACAAAGCTCCAATATTCCCAGGTTTTTCAGTAGCTTCGGCAACTAAGATAAGTGGCGTATTGTTGTGAAAATGCAAATCACTGATTAGGTGTGATTTAGATTTGGCTATGGCGAGTACTCCCTCAGTAGATGAGCGGTATGTGAGTTTTTCGTAAACTTCTTTGGAAATAGTGATGAGTTCAGGAGAATTTGGTAATTGTGTAAGTAACTCTTTTAAATTCTTTCCCGAAAAGATTTCTTGCTGAAAGAGAATGGTTTGCAACTCATAACCTCCTTTTATTGCCAATTGAAGTTCACGAACTCCTTCGATAATAAAAATACCTTCTTTTTTTCGAGTTCGAGATTTTTCTTGAAGTAATATCAGTTGTTTTACTAACGGATTTTGTGTACTTGTAATTTCTTTCATTGTGTGCTTGTTACAAAAATGCAAAGTTATAAAAAAGAAAATACAATAAGTTAATACAATAGCTAAAAAAACGACAACCTTTTCGGGTTGCCGCTTCAAGTTATGAATCAAATCAATACCTAAATTTAATTTTCTACATAAGCCAATTGCTCTATGAGTTCGGGCTTATTTTTTGTATACGCATCCAGCCATATTTTTAGCTCTTCCACCTCATAAGGCAGTAGGCTATCAATTGCTTTTTTAAGCTCCTTACGGAATAATTCCGGATTAAAACTTACCTTTGATAAAATCATTTTAGTATATTCAATCATAGGTCTTTTCATAATACTCTTATTTTACTGTTTCTCTTTTACAAAGATATGAAACAAAAACGAAAGAATATGATAATGAATTGTTAAAGTTTTATTAATGTTTGGAATCAATTTAAATTGACTTCAAAAATCATTCGAGCCTGAATGCCTTTTTGTTGGGATAAAATACGAATTTTTCCATACATTTTGTAGGCTTCTTCACCCAATTCTTCTTTTAATGATTTGGTTTTCAGTGATATTGGATAATTGCCAAAAATTTCTTCAAGGCTTGTTTTGAAAATTGGATACGATACCACGCTATAATTGTCTATTTTATTTTCTTTCGAAACGAAAGCCAAAACATCTTCAAGTGTACCGATGTCATCTACCAAACCGAGGCGTTTTGCATCTTTCCCACTCCATACACGTCCTTGTGCTATTTCGTTTACTTGCTCCACGGTCATTCTTCTGCCTTTAGCAACTCTGTCCAAAAATACATTGTAAATATTTTCCACAGATTCTGTTGTTTCTTTGATGAAACTTTCAGAAGGTTTTTCGTAAATGCTGTATTCCAATGAGTTATTATGAGTGGATACTTGCTCGGCGTTAATTCCCCATTTTTCAGCTAATTTATTAACATTGGGGGCAGTTCCAAAAACACCGATAGAACCTGTTATTGTTCCCTCTTCGGCAAAAATACGCTCGGCATTACACGCTATATAGTAACCTCCCGATGCAGCGTAATTTCCCATCGAAACGTATACTTTTTTATGTTGGCGAGTGATTTCTATCTCTCTGTTAATCAGCTCTGAAGCCAAAGCACTTCCTCCTGGTGAGTTTACTCGAAGCACGATGGCTTTTATATTTTTGTCTTTCACCGCTTTACGCAGAGCTTCTATAATGGTTTTGTCGCCCACTATGCCTGTTCTTCCTTGTCCATACAAGATAGTTCCTTCGGCATAAATTACTGCAATTTTATTTTTTGATGTATTTGCAACAGATTCATTTACAACACTTTCTGTATAATCTTCGATGTTGATAAAATTTATATCGTCTATTTCTTTAGTTTTTGTTTTTTGACAAAGAATTTTATCGAATTCATCTTTAAAAAGAATGCCATCTATCAAATTGTTTTTCTTTGCTAATTCAGGAGTTCTTGCCTCCAAATCATTGGCGATGGAATTAAGTTTTTCTACTGAAATATTTCTATCTTTGGAGATGTCGTTTGCCATAACATTCCACATTGAATTGAGTAACTCGCTGATTTGCAGTCGGTTTTCTTCACTCATTTTGTTGTCCAAATAAGGCTCAACAGCACTTTTGTATTTACCGTGGCGTACTACTTCCATTGTAACTCCTACCTTGTCTTGTAGGTCTTTAAAGAAAAGTACTTCTGAAGATAATCCTCTGAAATTCAGGCTTCCCATAGGGCTTATAAAAATGCTATCAGCTATCGCCTGTAAATAGTAATCCGATTGTGGAATGATGTCATTATAAGCCAAAATAAATTTTCCAGAGGTTTTGAAATCAGCCAGAGTAGCACGTAATTCACGAGCCGAAGCCAATCCTTCTACATTACCTGTACTTTTGAGTGTAATTCCTTTGATTCGGTCGTCAGATTTGGCATACCGAATGGCTTTTAATATAGAATTAAGCCCATTGAATTCTTCTATCGTGTAATCGAATTCCTCCAAATAGACACGTTCACTGTAATCTTTCACGGGTGTTTTAAATTCTAATTCCAAAATAGAATTTTTTTCTACACTAATTCCTTTATCAACACTTAATGAGGAAGTTACCACCGAAATAAATATTAGAAATAGTATAAAAAATATCCCGATAGCGATGAAAAATCCTAAAATTGTAGCCAATACATTTTTTAAAAAGTTCATTTTTATAATTATGTTTTGTTTGTTTAGATTGTGGCAAATATAGTGTTTTTTTTAGTAGTTTTGGTTTTATTGTTTTTTTCTAAGAAAAAAAAGCTATTCCCTAATAAGAATAGCTTTCAATGTATTTTAAATTTTATAGATTTATAGTACGCTACTTAAATCTTTATTTACTTCTTTTACAGCGGCTGCACTTTCTTGGAATTTAGCTTTTTCGGCATCGTTTAATTTGATTTCAACGATTTTTTCAATTCCGTTTTTACCGATAATTACAGGTACTCCCAAACAAATGTCTGACTGACCGTATTCCCCTTCAAGAACTACCGAACAAGGGAACATTTTCTTTTGGTCGCAAGCAATCGCCTGAACCAATGCCGAAACCGCTGCTCCTGGAGCGTACCAAGCCGATGTACCTAACAATTTAGTCAATGTAGCACCACCTACTTTGGTTTCTTGAGCTACGCTATCTAATTGAGAACCAGATAAAAACTCAGAAACAGGCACTCCGTTACGAGTTGCCAAACGCGTCAAAGGAAGCATTCCCGTATCGCTGTGAGCTGCGATTACCATTCCATCAACATCAGAAAGAGGGCAATCCAACGCCTCTGCCAAACGATATTTAAAACGAGCCGAATCCAACGCTCCTCCCATTCCGATAATGCGATTTTTAGGCAAATTAGTAGCTTTGTGTACCAAATAAGTCATCGTATCCATTGGGTTACTTACCACAATTACAATTACATTTGGCGAATGCTTCACTAATTGTTCCACTACTGATTTTACGATGTTTGCATTTGTCCCGATAAGCTCTTCACGAGTCATTCCTGGTTTGCGAGGAATCCCCGATGTGATAACTGCCACATCGCTTCCTGCGGTTTTTGAATAGTCATTTGTTACTCCTACGATACGAGTATCGAATCCGTTTAGGGGAGCTGTTTGCATCAAATCCATCGCTTTACCTTCGGCGAATCCTTCTTTGATGTCTACTAAAACTACTTCTGATGCAAAATTTTTAATTGCAATGTACTCGGCACAACTTGCCCCAACGGCTCCTGCACCTACTACTGTTACTTTCATATTATATTGTTTTTTATTATTTATTCCTTAAAGTTAAGGTTATAATTTTTACAACCTTGATTATTCAGCCACCAAAGGTAGTGTTTTTTTTGCAAATAAAATAATTATTTGTAGTATTTTTTTGCTAATTTTTTACATTTC
>JAUNHN010000159.1 GCA_030523915.1 Capnocytophaga sp.
TTTAAATATTTATGCTTATTTAATTGAAGAAAATGGTATGATAATAAAGTTTGCAAAAAATAAATTTGTTAATATATTTTTCTATTAACATAATTTTTTTATATTTTTGTTGAAATACTTAATTTTTTATTAACCAAAATTAGTAGCAGTATGAAGAGAACGTTTTTAATGGTATTTGTGCTAATGGTGAGTATTTGCTTCCATTTGTTATATGCACAGAATCGTACGGTTAGTGGTGTGGTTACTGATGAATCAGGGAGTCCTCTGCCCGCAGTGAGTGTCGTAGTGAAAGGCACCACGCGAGGAGTATCCACGGATTTTGATGGTAAATACAGCATTCAAGCCCAAGCAGAAGAAATTCTTGTTTTCAGCTCTATGGGATTTGCCCCACAGGAGCGAAAGGCAGGAAGTACCAAACTCGACATTGTGATGAAAGAAGATGCCGAGCAGTTGGAAGAAGTCGTAGTTACCGCATTGGGTATCAAACGAAGCGAAAAAGCACTTGGATACGCGTTACAAGAAATTGACGGAACAAAATTACTCGAATCGCGTGATGCCAATGTAACGAATGCCCTTTCGGGGAAAGTTTCTGGTTTACAGATTATTAAAGGAGCAGGAGGTATGGCGGGTTCGTCCAAAATTGTACTCCGTGGGCAAAATTCACTCACAGGAGATAACCAACCTCTAATCGTGGTAGATGGCGTTCCGATTGATAACAAAGCCAGTGGAGCGGCAGACATCTGGGGAAATTCAGGAATGGATATGGGAAATGGGCTTTCTGATATTAATCCAGAAGATATTGAAAGCCTTACGGTGCTGAAAGGAGCCTCAGCAGCAGCACTTTATGGCTCACGTGCAGGAAATGGAGTTATTCTAATTACCACCAAATCAGGAAAAGAGAAAAAGGGATTGGGCATTACGCTTTCTACATCGCTCTCTACGGAGAATATTTTAATTCGTCCTGAACTGCAAAATAATTTCGCTCAGGGTGCTGATGGATTGTATAATCCGAAAACGGTTAGTAGTTGGGGACCTCGCATTGAAGGTCAGACTGTTACGAATTGGAATAACAAACAAGTGCAATTAGCTACGTATGACAATGTAGGAAATTTTTTCCGTACGGGAATTACAGCAACACAAGCCATTTCTTTCCAACAGCAGATAGACAAAACTTCGGTTTACGGCTCTGTTAACTATATGGATAACAGTAGTATAACTCCCGAAACGGAACTTAATCGTACTTCGATGAACCTCCGTACAAGCACCAATCTCGGGACAAGTAACCGTTGGAAACTTGATTTCAAAATAAATTATGTAAACACCAAGGCGTATAATCGCCCAATTCAAGGTTTAAATCAGTCCAACGTGTTCAAAACCATTACGTTATTTCCTCGTACATTGAATATTTTGGAGTTCAATCCTCCGATTGTTAATGGGCAACAAATTTGGTACGATACACAAACCCTGCCCGATGACAACCCTTGGTGGACACTCAAATACAACACCAATAATGACATTCGCAATCGTTATTTGAGTTTCGGTTCGGTAACGTATCAATTTACCGACTGGCTCAAAGGCGAAATCAAAGGCGGTTTGGACTATTACAATACCAAAATGTACCAACGCAAACATTCAGGAAGTTTGTCTGTACCTAAAAACGGATTTTATTCCGAAGCATCAAAAGAATTTTCTGAAAAAAACCTCAGCTTTTTATTCATTGCAGAGAAAGGCGATTTGTTAAAAAACCTTAGCGGAACGCTTACTTTCGGAGGAAACTTGATGACTCAGCACATTTCAGAAATGAACGCTTCTTCGGGCGATTTGCTGTTAGAAAATATTTTCTCCTTGAATAATGGTAAAGAAAAACCTGTGGTAAATTCACTTCTTACCCAGCGGAAAATGAATTCTTTGTATGGGTCGGCTCAAATTGGTTGGAAAAATAGCTTGTACTTAGACGCTACTTTCCGCAACGATTGGTCTTCCACGATGAGCAAGATTAATCGTTCTTATTTTTACCCTTCTGTGAGTTTTTCGGGCGTAATTTCCGAAGCCCTTGAACTTCCAGAATGGATTACTTTCGCCAAAGTAAGAGCCTCTTATGCCGAAGTAGGGAATGACTTAGAGCCTTATATGCTTTACAATAGCTATTCCGTTGCCAAAGATTATTGGGGCGTTCCGACAATCAGCACGAACGAAATTCTTTATGACAGTTCTGTAAGAAGTGAATTGGTAAAATCTTACGAAGCAGGAATCGATTTGCGGTTTTTTAATAATCGACTGAAATTAGATGCCGCCGTTTACAAAACCAATTCCTTACGACAGCTATTACGCCTACCGATGGACGAAACCAGCGGTTATAAATTCAAAATTATCAACGCTGGAAACATTGAAAATAAAGGCGTTGAACTTTCATTAGGAGTAGGCATTTTGGCTAATCCAGAAGGACTAAATTGGGACGCTACGGTGAATTTTTCTAAAAATAAAAACCAAATCATCGACCTTTATACAGGAGTAGATTCGTATGAATTGCTTACCGTAGACGAAATTACGGTACTTGCCGAAAAGGGAAAAGAGTACGGAGCTATTTACGGTTCTGCCATTCGTAGGGTAAATGATGCAAGTAGCCCGTATAACGGAAAGATGATTCTCACCGCCGAAGGGTTGCCACAACGAGATGCCGTAGCTTTGCATTATCTTGGAAATCAACAACCTGACTATTTGCTTGGCTTCGGTAATAGTTTTTCGTGGAAAGGCATCAATTTGGATTTTCTGTTTGATGCTCGTGTAGGTGGAAAAATATTCTCAATGACGCGTAATTTACTCACAGGCTACGGAATAGCAGCAGAAACAGCGGCTGGTGGCAATAGAGATTCATTTGTAGTAGATGGTGTAATAGCCAATAATTCAGGAGGTTATGATGTAAATACAAAAGAAGTTACGCCTCAACGCTATTGGGGAGCATTGGCTCAGAATAATATCGGAATTACGGAAGCAAACATCTATGATGCTACATCGGTGCGTTTGCGTACGCTTTCTTTGGGGTATAATTTCAGTAAAAAACATTTGGAACGTATTGGAATACAAAGCCTTAAATGTTCTTTCACAGCCAATAATTTATGGTTGATTTACACAGGAGTTCCAGGAATTGACCCAGAATCCGTTTCAGGAACAGGAACTAACGTAACGGCTTTGGAGTTTGGAGCTCCGCCTACTACACGTTCTTTAACATTTAATATAACTATCGGACTTTAAAGAATATAGGTTATGAAAAAATATATCTCTAAAATTACAATTATAGGTGCGGTTGCATTTTCATTATTTGCTTGTTCGGACTTTGAGGATATTAACAAAGACCCTAACGCCGCAGACCGCAATTCGGTACTGGTAGAAGGACTGTTCAACGCCGCAGTTGCCGATGCTCAATTAAGTTGGTGGAATCGAGATATTCTCTTCCATCGTACGTGGCTTTGGGGGGCTCGTTATACGTATCGTCCTATCCACGGGCCTCAAGTATTACAAGACCAAAATAACTATATGTCAGACTATTGGGGTTCTGCTGCCCAATGGCTTACAAATGTAAGTCAAGCCATTGAGATAGGCGAAGAACGCATTAGTGCAGGTACAGCCAATACTAAAACGAATAATTATGTACAAATGGCACGTGTGTATAGGGCGTATCTTCTTTCGGAGGTTGCCGATATGTTTGGTCCCTATCCTGCCAAAAACGGATTCAAAGGTGAAGTGGCTGAATATGACAGCGTTGAGGATATTTATGCCTACATTGAGGAAGAATTGAAGTTGGCAGTAAGCCTATTTGATGAAACAACGCAGGTCGAAAACGATGCTTTTGATGCTTTCTATGCAGGAAATATCAGGGCTTGGAAGAAATATGCAAATTCGTTGCGTTTACGCTGTGCGATGCGTTTTTCAAACGTAGGTTCAGTAGGGAAATCACGATTTGAAGCTGTTTTGCAAGAAGTAGGCGATATTTCAGGATTCATCATCGACAATACGGACAATGCCTCTACGGCTCAATCGGATATAGCTGATTTACAAGACCCTGCGGGTTCTGTCTTTGCCCTTAGTTATATAGGAATGGAAATCACCTCAACACTGACCAATATTTCTTTTGGTTTGGGAGGAATTTCGGTTGCTGAAATGGCAAATTACTCAGGAACAGCTGCTTATGGGCTTCCTGCCGATGCTTTGGCAAACAATTTACGTTCTCCAAACGAATATTTAGGGCTTTATATGCCTGATTATTTGCCTACCAAAACGAACATAGAGTCAGCAGGTTATTTGTATGATTATATTCCATCGGAAATAGACCCACGAATTTTAGTGAATTATCACATTCCGGGTCATAATGACGGATTAGTAAATTTTTACGCCCAACGTGATATTATCAATCCGAATTATCAACAAATCGAATTTCCTGCGGGGTCAGGGAAGTTCATCAGTACGAAATATACATTTTCTTCCTTCACTTGTGGCGATATTACAGGAAAAAATGACATTATCCAGCGAGGTTTTCGTACTAATTTAGGGCGATTGCCAGGTATTGGGAAGCAATACAGAGGAGGCGACCTACGCCGTGTTTATTTCGGGTGCTGGGAAACATACTTTTTGTTGGCAGAGGCTGCATATTACGGTTGGCAAACAGGACGTACCGCCAAAGAATGGTATGAATTGGGCGTAAAAGCAAGTTTCGATTATCACAAAATAGGGCGTTATGCCGATGCGTATTTACAAAGCGAAAGTTATAATCGTATCGGGACTTCGGCTAAGTTTGACCATACTACCGAAATCACTTCTACACAATTAAAACGCAAGGTTTATGCGACAGGAACAGAAGAAACAGTAACGTATAATTATCCGAAAGGGGTACATCCTACCAATAACGATGCTCTTTCTAAAATAATGACACAGAAGTACATAGCTCAAAATCCTTGGCAACCACTCGAAGCGACTAATGACTATCGCCGTACGGGATTGCCTTTCTTTGAGAATCCGTATTTAGAAGGATTATTGCCCTTTATGCCGTTCTATACCGACCCTTCACAAGCCAATATCAAAAATGTATACCGCAGAGTACGTTATCCCATCAGTCTGAAAACCAAGAATCAAGCAGGTTACGACCGAGCTTTACAACTCTTAGGAGGAGAAGATAAACCAGAAACTCCGTTGATTTGGCAAAAACAGTAATCGAATAAAGTTTT
>JAUNHN010000160.1 GCA_030523915.1 Capnocytophaga sp.
TGGTTATCTTGCAACTTTCACTGGTTATCTTGCATTTTTAATTAAATTGCCTATCATTACTACTAAACAACTATCTAATTTTCAGCGTTACAAACGAAATAATCGCTAAAAAGATTCCAATAATCAAAAATCGCATTACGATTTTGCTTTCGTGATAGCCTTTTTTCTGATAATGATGATGCAAAGGCGACATTAGAAAGATTCTTCTGCCTTCACCGTACTTCTTTTTGGTATATTTGAAGTACGAAACCTGCAACATCACCGATAAATTCTCCGCCAGAAAGATTCCGCACAAAATAGGAATGAGCAATTCCTTTCTTACCGAAATCGCAATCACGGCAATCACGCCTCCTATGGTCAAACTCCCCGTATCGCCCATAAAAACCTGTGCAGGATAGGTGTTATACCACAGAAAACCTATCAACGCCCCAGCAAATGCAGCAATAAATATGGTCATTTCGCCCACTCGCGGAATGTACATAATGTTTAGGTACTGCGAAAAAATCACATTCCCCGACACCCACGCAAAAATCCCGAGCGTCAGCACAATAATCGCCGAGCTTCCTGCTGCTAAGCCATCAATTCCGTCCGTGAGGTTCGCTCCGTTGGAAACCGCCGTTACAATGAGTATCACTATCGGAATAAAAACGAGCCAAACCCATTCTTTACTGCCTTCGCCTGTCCAAGAAATCAAATCGGCGTAGTCAAATTCGTTGTTTTTCAGAAACGGAATGGTCGTTTTGGTCGATTTTACCTCTTGCATATCCGCTACTTGTATCTCAACCGAAGTTGAAGCCTCTGCTTTTTCGTTCTTAACGGTTACATTTTGATTAAAATAAAGCATTGCACCCACAAAAATCCCCAATCCTACCTGTCCTAATACCTTAAATTTGCCTTTTAGTCCTTCTTTATTCTTCCGAAATACCTTTATATAATCGTCTATAAACCCAATAGCTCCCATCCATAGGGTCGAAACCACCAAAAGAATGATGTAAATATTATCAAGTTTGGCGAAAAGCAAAACAGGAACGAGCGTCGCCAGAATAATGATAATTCCGCCCATTGTAGGGGTGCCTGATTTTTCTTTCTGCCCAGCCAAACCTAAGTCGCGAACGGTTTCGCCCACTTGCAAATGATATAATTTGCGAATGATTTTCTTTCCGAAAACAGTTGCAATAAACAACGACACGATAGCCGCCATTCCCGCCCGAAAAGACAAATATTGAAACAATCCAGCTCCCGCCAAATCGTATTCCTTTTCTAAATAATCAAATAAATGGTATAACATAAGTATTTCGTTTATAGGATTTTATTTGTTTTGTTTTATATTTTCAATATTTTTTCTATTTCCTTTAATTTTTGATTTCTATTGAGAGAAAAATCGATGCTTCTTTGGTTTAAATAATCTTTTTTGAACATTTTTTGATTTTTTATTTGGGCAAAAGATTTTTTGCCCCTACATTAATGTTTGGGCGAAATATTTTTCGCCCCTACAAAAAAACAATCTTCCTCCCATTTTAAAGGGTTCTTTTCTATATACTCAGTAATCTTACAATACGATTCATAATTTTTGATAATATGTTCGTGATAATTCCGTTGCCATATTTGAAAAATATCCGTATTCACTCGAACCCATTTGGTTACACCAATTTTAAATCCACGAACAATAGACCCTATTGTTTTCGATGTTCCATTTGGTAGGGGCGAAATATCTTTCGCCCTATCATCGTTTTTTGCCGTTTCATTTTTGGACAAACCATTCTGGGGTGAAACATTTTTGGGCGAATAATAATTCTCTCCTACGGAATCGGAATCATTATTTATAATTTCAATAATTCCGTGAATATGATTGGGCATTATCACAAACGAATGCAACACCACATTTTTAAAATGATTAGGTATTTCTTTCCAACATTGATTTGCAATTCTACCAATATCACTCAATTCTATATCGCCATTTGTTATCTCTCCAAAAAAATGCTCTTTGTTTTGACAACAAATCGTAATAAAGTACAATCCTTCTCCGCTATAATCATATCCTTTTAACCGAACAGAACGTCTATTGTGTATTTCTGGGTTGTATTTATTCATTTTTTATCAATTTTTTGGACGAATATTTTAATTTTAATTGGGTGAATTTTGATTCGCCTCTACAATTCGTATTATTTTGGGTGAAAATGTTTCACAATTTTCATTTTTGGGCGAAAAATGTTTCGCCCCTACGATAATATCATTTTCACCTCCTCCATATCATCAAAATGGGTACGAACGCCTTTTACCTCCTGATAGGTCTCGTGTCCCTTTCCTGCGATGAGGATAATGTCGCCCGATTGTGCAAACTGACACGCCGTTCTTATCGCCTGACGGCGGTCGGCTATGGTTACAAATTTCTTGTAATTTTCAGGCGAAACCCCTGCTTCCATTGCCTCCAAAATCGCTTGGGGGTCTTCGTCTCGCGGATTGTCCGAAGTGAAAATCACACGCGAACTTTCCTTCGTGGAAATGTCCGCCATTATCGGTCGCTTGGTTTTGTCGCGATTGCCACCGCAACCCACCACCGTTATTAGCTGTTCGTTTTTGGTGCGAATGTTGTTTATCGTGTCCAACACATTCTGCAAAGCATCAGGCGTGTGTGCGTAATCGACTATCGCCGTGATTTTGTCCTTCGACACGAAATACTGAAAGCGTCCGCCTACCGATTGCAATACGCTCAAATGCGTGAGTAATTCCTGCTTTTCCATTCCTAACAAATCGGCTACTGCATACACTGCCAGTAAGTTATACGCGTTGAACTCGCCTATGAGTTGTGTCCAAACCTCCATTCCGTCTATCCGTAGCACCAAGCCCGAAAACTGATTTTCCAAAATCTGCAAACGGTAATCTGCCATCGTTTTTAATGCGTAGGTTTTCTTCTGGGCTTTTGTATTTTGAAGCATCACATTGCCGTTTTTATCGTCGATATTGCTCAACGCAAAGGCAGTTTTGGGCAACAAATCGAAGAATTTTTTCTTAGCATCGCGATACGCCGCAAATGTTCCGTGGTAGTCGAGGTGGTCGTGCGTAAGGTTCGTAAAAACGCCTCCCGCAAAGTGCAATCCCTCAATACGGCGTTGCTCCACACCGTGCGAACTCACTTCCATAAAGCAATACGAAACCCCAGCATCGACCATTTGTTTGAGGTACGCATTGAGTGTCAGCACATCGGGTGTGGTGTTTATCGTTTCGTATTTTTGGTCATCGACATAAATGGCAATGGTGGAAATCAGTCCCACTTTGTACCCTGCTTTTCGGAACAACTGATACAGCAACGAAGTTGTGGTCGTTTTGCCGTTTGTGCCTGTTACACCTACTAATTTCAGCTTTTCGGATGGATTTCCGTAGAAATTCGAGGCTAAAATTCCCAAGGCTTCGGTAGTATCTTGTACGACAACAACAGCCTCTCCCCCAGCCCTCTCCGAAGGAGAGGGAGCTTCGGAACAAACAATAACTTTCGCTCCTTTTTCGATTGCCGAAGGAATGAACGAATGTCCGTCTACTGCCGTGCCTTTTACCGCCACGTACAGCGAATTTTCGGTAACTTTTCTACTGTCCGACACTACGGCAGAGACCTCTACGTCTAAATTGCCGTGTTGTTCTATCGTTTTTATATTTTTTAAAAGCTGTTGTAAGTTCATTATTTTCTGTTTTTATTTCCAAAAGCAATATTCGTACTTTTTCTTGTATTTCTCTAATTTATTTTTAATTTTAAACCGTACACGAGGCTGAAAACTGAACTCTACGAAGTAAAATATTCACAATTTTGTATAGCTGCTGTATTGCATCATAGATGAAATCCTTCCAAATTCGTGTGAATTTGTGAATATTTGTGGTTAAAAACAAACCACAAATTTACACGAATATATAAAAGCAATTGAATTTCTGTGTTTTGGGTTATTTTTTTAATTTTTAAAATTCTTTAAAAAATTTCCTCACTCACAAAATCACGAAAATTCGTTTTATTAATTACCTCTAATTCAGTGGTGTAGTTATCTGAAAAAGGTTTGGGAAGTTTGGCTTTTTTGGTGTCCGACCATTTGAACTCAAAGGCTCGAATGTCATTCGCCGTAACTTCCAAATAATCCACTTCTTGCTGTGCGGTGGTTCGCCAAAAATACGGACGAGCCAAACTCTGCTGAAAATTCAAGCGTTTTTTTCGCTCCGAAATCATAAAATTTTCCCACAAAGCCCCCTTGTCTTGTCGCAATGCAAACGGCGTAAAATCACCCAAAATCATATTCCGAACGCCATTATCATAGAAATAAATTTTGCGATTGGACTTGATTTCGTTTCGCAAATTCCTTGAAAATGAGTGCAATGGAAAAATTACAAAGCATTTTTCGAGCAAATCAATATAATGGCTCACCGTGTTTTTATCTACGCCTATAAGTTGTGCTATCTCATTGAAACTCACCTCACTACCTACCTGAAAAGCCAACGCACGAAGGATTTTTTCCAAAATTTCAGGCTTTCGGATGTTTGCCAACGCCAAAATATCTTTATACAAATAGCTGGAAACCAAGTTTTCTAAAATCTCTTTTTCCTCGCCAAAATGATTGATAACATCAGGATACATTCCGTATAACAGTCTGATTTCCAGTTGTTGCTGAGCTTTTAAATAACCTACACTATCTTGAAATTCTTTCCACGAAATCGGAAACAAGTGATACTCAAATTTGCGTCCCGTGAGCGGTTCTTGGGTCATATTATTAATGTCCAACGCCGATGAACCGCTTACCAATACTTGTACGCCTTTCATTTGGTCGGCTATGATTTTGAGTTTCAGACCGATATGCGGAATGCGTTGAGCCTCATCGATAAACACAAATTTATAATTGCCGATTACACTTCGCAAAATTTCGGTATTCGCCTGTGAAATCAGCTCTACCACCGAGGCATCATCGCCGTTGAGAAACAGAAATTCTTTATCCTTTAAAAGCTCATTAATAAGCGTAGTTTTTCCCACCTGACGAGGACCTACAAGCAAGATAATTTTGCCTTTGTGCAATTTTTTCTCTAAAATATGTATAAACTCTCTGTTAATCATATCTTTATATTTATTGCAAAGATAAAAATAAATTTCCTATTCACCAAATATATAGGTT
>JAUNHN010000161.1 GCA_030523915.1 Capnocytophaga sp.
CCTGCTGACACCCTGGTTTTGTATAACACGTTTAAGGATGTAAAAAAAGCATTGAACAAATTAGAAAAAAAAGACGGATATTACTATTTTTGGGAACGAATGACAGAAAACATAACTTCTTTATACCGAAAGAATTACAAAAAAGTCCCTTCCCATAGAGATAAAGAAATGGCTAAAAATGTGAGTTACTTAGCCAAGCACGAATTTCCTGATAAGAAAATTATACTGTGGGCAGCTAATTGGCATACCGTAGATGACGTAACCAAAGTAGATATCTATAAAAAGAAATATTCCAAAGATCATTCAATGGGGCATTTTCTCCGAGAAGAATTTAAAGATAAATACTACGTAATGGCTTTTGTTCCAGCCTCTGGTGTTACAGGTTTAAAAGGATATTTGGGGTTGGCAAAGAAAAAAGCCAAAGCCCAAAAAAATAGTTTGGAACGTTATATTTTAGATAAATACAACCCCGATTACGCGTTTATTTCCCTCAGAAATGAAGTGTCACAAAAAGAAATAACAGAAAACAAGATTGTAAAATCAAATCTCTTAGGACTTGTACAAACTAAAATGGATATGCTTTCAGTTGCAGATGCGTTTTTCTACATAAAAGAAGAGCATCTTGTGTCTTTTGAAAAACGAACAGCTTATTTTAAAAAGGAGCGTGAAGTAATGGAGAGTAAAAAAAATGAAGAAAATAATAACAAGCAAAAAAAATAATTAAAAAATTTTCAATAAAACACGATTTTTCAAAAAATAGATGTATATTTGCCCCTTGAATTAATAACCGAGGTCGTGAACCTCACAAATTAAACATTATGCCAGTAAAAATCAGATTACAAAGACACGGAAAAAAAGGGAAACCATTCTATTGGGTGGTTGCAGCCGATTCACGTGCAAAAAGAGATGGTAAATTCCTTGAAAAAATAGGAACTTACAACCCAATTTCAAACCCTGCTCAGATAGACTTAAATGTTGATGCAGCAGTGAAATGGTTAAAAAATGGTGCTCAACCTACCGAAACAGCTCGTCGTATCCTTTCTTACAAAGGAGCTTTACTAAAGTATCACTTGCTTGGTGGTGTAGCCAAAGGAGCTTTAACTTTAGAACAAGCCGAAGCGAAGTTTAATGCTTGGATAGAGCAAAAAGCTGGAAAAATCACTTCAAAAGAAGAGAAATTGGCGAAAGACAAAGCTACTGCAAAAGCTAGTGCATTAGCAGCTGAAAAAGAAGCTAACGAAAAACGCAAAAATGCAGCTATCGCAAAAACAAACGAGGAAGTAGCTGAAAATGAGGTAGCTACAAACGAAGAAAACAACGAAACTGAAGCATAATTATGAATTTGAAAGATTGTTTTTATGTAGGAACAATTGTATCAAAATTCAGTTTCAAAGGGGAAGTTTTGGTAAAATTAGATTCAGATGACCCCGAATTGTACGAAAATTTGGAATCAGTATTTATTACTTTGGGCAATAATCTGGTTCCTTTTTTTATTGAAAAATGTTCCTTACATAAATCGGATTTGCTTCGTATTAAGTTTGAAGACGTTTCTAATGAAGCTGATGCTGAAGCATTATTAAAACATAAATTATATTTACCGCTTTCATTTTTACCGAAACTAAGTGGAAACAAATTTTACTATCACGAAATTATCGGCTTCACAATGGAAGATGTAACTTATGGTTATGTGGGCAAAATTACGGGAGTAAATGACACTACTTCACAAGCTCTTTTTGAAGTAGAAAACAATGATAATCAAATACTTATACCGATGAATGACGAAATTATCGAAGAGGTAGATCGCAAAAACAAAAAGATTATTGTAAAAACCCCTGAAGGGTTAATCGACCTATATCTTAGTTAGTGTTAAAAAAATACTAACTAAGATTTTCTACTCTTTTTTAAATGTGTTGCTACTAATTCCAATTCATTATACCATTCTTCTCCAAATTTTCGTATAAGAGCCTGTTTTACAAACTTATACGTAGGCACTTGAAGTTCTTTCCCCAAAGTACAAGCATCGTTGCAAATGTGCCATCGATTATAATTCACAGCCGTGAACGAAGTATATTCCTGCAATCGAATAGGATATAAATGACATGAAATGGGTTTTTTCCAATCTATTTTCCCTTCGTTATATGCCTGTTCGATAGCACACAAAGCCCATCCTTTTTCATTTCGGATTACGTAAGCACACTCGCCTCCGTCTATAAGCGGAGTTTCCCATTCACCGTCTTCTCCTTCTACATAAACGCCTTGATTTTCAATAGCTTTCCTTCCTTCTTCTGTTAAATAAGGAGCCACTTTATCATAAATTTTTTCTAAAATTTTCAGTTCGTCATCTTCCACAGGAGCACCTGCATCTCCATCTATGCAACAAGCTCCCTTGCAAGCATTCAGATTGCAAACAAATTCATTTTCAATGATGTCTTCTGAAATTATAGTACTACCGATTTGTATCATCTTTTTGGGTTTGTAGAATTAAACTCGGGGCAAAAGTATGAAAAAGTCTTATAAATATAAAATTTCTATCATTATGTTGTAATTGTTACTACTTGACTTTGTTTTCATCAAATAATATATATATATTTGTCGAACCAAAATTTTATATATGCAAAGTCTATTAAAATCATTTATTCTTTTTGTTTTTTTTGTAGGAATTTTCAGTCTAAATGCTCAAAACAATAAGAAAATCAATCAGTTACATCAATCTATTGTTTTTAATACTAAATCCCTAAATAATACGCCTCAATTCCACGAAGGATTGGCTGGAACATATTTTGGGAAGCATAAACAATATTTTATTCTTGCAGGAGGCTCCTTTTTTCCTAACGAAAAACCTTGGCAAGGAGGTAAAAAACAATTTTCAAAAACTATTTTCGTATTTGATACTGCCAAAGACGGCAAACTAACTCCCATCTACCAAGGTGATGACCTACCCCAAGCCATTGCAGAAGGGGCTTATGTATCACTCCCTGAAGGACTGCTTTGTATAGGAGGACAAACTTCTGACGGACTTTCGGCAAAGGTGTTTTTAATAAGTTGGGAAAGTGGAAAAATTCAAGTAAAAAATTACCCTGATTTGCCTATCGCTGTAAAAAGTGCTTCTGCGGATATCATCGGGAATAATGTCTATCTTTTAGGAGGACAAACAGCCGATGGTTCTTCACTAAATCAATTTTTAAAATTAGATATCAAAACAAAGAAAAGTTGGGTGAATTTACCTGTTTATCCTATCGGTGTATCGGGAGCAGCAATGGTAGCACAGCAGGACGGAGAAGAAATTTCGATTTTTGCTTTCGGGGGCAGAGACCGAAGTAATAGCCCTATCACAACTTTTTACAGCAAAGTTTTTCAGTATAAACCTTCTAAAAATCAATGGTTTGAAAAGAAAAGCATTACGACCTCCAAAACAAATTCTGAATTGCCACTTGCTGTCTCTTCTGCTACCAAAGTGGGGGCTTCCAGCATCTTACTTTTTGGAGGAGATACAGGGCTTATTTTCAATCAAGTAGAAAAAGCTATTAATACTGAAAATGAAGAACTTAGAAACTCTCTTTGGCAAAATCATACTGGGTTTCAATCACAAATATTGGTTTATAACACCATTACTGACGAATGGTTCACTTTGGCTGAAGCTAAAAATTCAGTTGCTGTGGCATCGGCTTTCTACGATGCTCAAAATCAAGATATTTACATAGCTGGAGGAGAACAAAAACCAGGCATTCGGTCGCCTTTTATCACCAAATTATCTATTACCAATGAAAGCCATTTTGGGTGGATAAACTACACGGTATTAGTAATTTACTTTATTGGAATGTTATTTATTGGTTTCTTCTTTATGAAAAATAATAAGAATACTGATGATTACTTCAAAGGTAGTGGACGCCTTCCGTGGTGGGCAGTAGGGATTAGTATTTTTGCTACAATGCTTAGTGCTATTACCTTTATCTCTATTCCTGCCAAAACATACGCTACGGATTGGCGTATGCTTATGTTTAATATGACTATTATTTTGGCTGTTCCTATCATTATTCGTTATTTCTTACCGTTCTTTTTGCGTTTCAAATTAGATACGGCTTATCAATATTTGGAATTGCGTTTTAGCAGGTCAATTCGTTGGGTAGCCTCTACCCTATTTACATTATTTATGATAAGTAGAATTGCTATTGTATTGTTTTTACCTTCGTTAGCTCTTAATGCTGTAACTGGCTTTAATATTTATATTGCTATATTGATAATGAGCCTTGTAACTATTATTTACTCTACTAGTGGTGGTATGGAAGCTGTGGTATGGGGCGATGTTATTCAAGGAATTATCTTAGTGGGTGGTGCTATTGCGGCTTTTGTAGTGATGATTGTAGGCATTGATGGTGGATTTGGTGGTTTTTGGGATACTTCAATAAATTTCAACAAACTTAATACGTTTGATTTCCGATTTGATTTTGGACAGCCTGTTTTTTGGGTGGTAATCTTTGGAGGGCTTGCTAATACATTGATTTCTTACACAAGTGACCAATCGGTAGTGCAACGCTATATGTCTACCGTAGATGAAAAAGCTACTGCCAAAAGCATTTGGCTCAATGGTATTGTCAGTACACCAGTTAGTATTCTATTCTTTTTATTAGGAACAGGCTTATTCGCTTTTTACAAATCAAATCCTGAACAAATGTCTATTACTGACTCAAACATTGACTCTATTTTCCCTCAATTCATTGTATCTCAGATGCCTGTGGGATTATCAGGATTGCTAATTGCATCTATTTTTGCAGCAGCAATGAGTACGCTTTCGTCTAACATCAATTCTGTATCGGCAGTTATTACCTCTGATTTTTACAAAACTTGGTTCAAAAACAGCTCATTTAAAGAACAAATGAACGTAGCTCGTTGGTCGGGTGTAGTAATAGGACTTTTAGGAACTGCGATGGCTATCGTATTGGCTACGTGGAATATAGCCTCACTTTGGGACCAGTTTAATACATTCTTAGGATTGCTAACCAGTGGATTAGGAGCTTTATTCATTTTGGGAATATTTTTCCCTCGAGTAAATTCGGTTGGGGCTTTCATCGGGCTAATTTCTGGAGTTATCATCTTGTATTTAGTTAAGTCAAATACACAACTTTCTTTC
>JAUNHN010000162.1 GCA_030523915.1 Capnocytophaga sp.
ATAAGGCTTCGACTTCGCTCAGCCTAACAATCGGAACTGTCATCATATTTTTTATAACACGACCCAATATTTTATTTTTGTGCTGAATATAGAAATAAATTATTTCATTTTTTATTTTTATAAAAAAAACTTATAAAAATCGACTTTCAGAAACCTATCAAAAATCTATTTTTTTAAAAAAGTGATATAAATACATATCAATTACGCTGAAATGGCTTAAAATCGCTTTAAATTGATTTTTTGCGTTTTTTGAGTATATAAATCTGTGAAGAATACTCATTTTTGGTCATTCCGTACCAATTTGAACGCAATCCGTTAATAATTCCTTTTACGAAATTATTTTTTCCTGTTTTGTATTTTTCGGACAACATCGAAACATAAAAAGCATCAAAAAGCATCGGTTTGGTTTTTAGCAGTTGAAAACCTTTCGGTGCAAAAATCATTTCAATACTTGTTTTTGAAAAATGCCATAGGTGGCGAGGCACGTCATACGCTGCCCAAAAGTTTTTATAATGCTGTGCGTCCCACGATTTGAAATTTGGCACGGCAATAATAAGAATTCCATCGTCTTTAAGTAAGGAATCGATGATTTTTATTTGTTTTTCCAAATCGGGAATATGTTCCAAAACGTGCCAAAGGGTAATGACATCAAACGAATTTTCTGCAAACGAATCATAATTTTCAACCAGATTTATGCCTTTTTCTTTTGCTAATTGCCGAGCTTTTTGGCTCGGTTCGATGCCGAATGCGTCCCATTTTTGGATATTTTTACACGCCAAAACAAAATCTGCCGTACCTGCTCCGATGTCCAATAGTTTTACTTTTTCCTTTTTGTAAGCCGAAATTATTTTGATTTTACTTCGTAAATTTATGTTTTTCACGAATTGATAGAGCTTATCAAACCACGTTTTTTTACTATCGGTATGCGAAATATAGTTTTCACTTTCGTAGTATTTATTAAGGTTTTCGGGGGTAGGGGAGGTTTCAAAAAGTTCCAGTTTAGGATTATAGATTAATTCAAATTCTTCTTGCGAAACGCTGTAATCTTTAATTTTTAAATTGTTCATACGGCATATTATCTTTATGAATGTACAAAAATACTATTTATTGATTTACAAGTCTATATTTTATTTAATAATTTGCTGTTTTTAATTTATTTCATTAATAATCAATAAGTTAAATAATTTTTAAATTCATTTTTATCAAAATTATGCTTACCAATATTTTAAGCAAATATGATGACAAAATAATTGGTTAAATCATTATATAAACGTTCCACGTGGAACATTTTATATAAGATTATACAGATGTAATTTATTTTAAAGTACAAATAGGAGATAAATTTTTAAATTACACATAAAAGATATATAATTTCCGAATGTTTATTTGATTGTTCCACGTGGAACAATTCATTAAAATATTTATATACTTTTTAGATAAATATTTTATATTGAAATAATTTAAATTGTATTTAGTTTGTAATATAGTTATTCCTTTAAAAATATTTTTGAGTGATTGAAATAATTGTGTTAAATAGCTTTGTTTCGTAATAGGGTAGGAGAGGAGGTTTTTGTTCCACGTGGAACAATTTAATGAATTATTTTCTGAATTTTATAGGAGATATATTGTATTTCCGTCTGAAAGCAGTAGTAAAATGAGATGTGTAGCTGTATCCGCAAGTTTCAGCAATTTCTGATATGCTTTTGTTAGTATCTAAAAGAAGTTGTTTTGCTAATTGCATTTTGTAATCAAAAAGATACCCGAAAACGGTAGTTCCAAAAACTTCTTTAAAACCATATTTTAGTTTATTTTCATTCAAACCTACGCAGTGAGAAAGTTCTGAAAGACTCAATGGGTTATGTATGTTATTCAATAAAATATGCCGTACTTCGTGTATTTTATTGATGTCCGATGAAGTTTTACAATGAATTTTAGGTTTTGAATATTGTTCAATAAGTTGTTGTTGAAGGATGAATAATTCTAAAATTTTAATTTCGGCGTAGGTTTCACAGGCATTTCCCATTAGGTGGCTTTGTTCTAATTGCTGGAGAATGGTGTTTATTTCTGCGGTAATAGGAAAACAATTTTTATTGGAAAGGAAAAAGTTTTTCTCGCGTGTGTAGCGGTTTGTTATTTTCTCAAAAACTTCAGGATACGTATTTGCAAGATTTAAAAATGATTCGTTAGACATAAAAAATCCTGAAAAAATGGTGTTGTCATTTGCTTCAAAAATATCGTATCCTTCTTCTTCTTCTCCGCTAAATAGGACGTTAAACATTCCTTGTTGCATTGTTAAATCAATACCAGTTATGCCCATTCTCACATCTTTTTTTGATTGATTCAATGTATAAAATCGAATAGATGGAACAGAAACTTTCCCATAAACTTCTGTTGTTTTCGGAAAATTACAATTCCATTTATAGAATGAAAATTCTCCTAAATTTTTCATATTAAGTTCCACATTTCCTATTTTGTCTTTTATTGAAAGATTAAAATCTCCTTCTTTACTTTTCAAAAGAAAAACTTCTTCTTCGATAATTTTATTAAAGTCCATTCTTCGCATAATGATTTCCTCCCTTAGATTTAAAAAAATATCCGTTAGATTAAACTGTTTGACAAAAATACAAACTAATTTTGCAAATACAAAGTTATTTAGAACAAAATTAAATAATAAACATTATGCTAAAACAGATTTTCTTTATTTTCAGTTTATTAATTACTTTTTTTACATCTCAATCACAAACTCAATATGGAAGCATTTCTGGTTTTATCTTTGATGGAACAACCCAAAAACCTCTCCCCACTACCGAAATATATTTCCAAGAATTACAAAAAGGAACCACTTCTGATACGAAAGGTTTTTTCAAAATAGAAAAAATTCCTTACGGAAGATACACTCTTATTATTTCTTATCTCGGGTATGAATCCCAAACAAAGAAAATTTTGATTGACGGAATTGAAACAATAAATATCAATCTGAAACCCGAAGTAGCATCTCTTAGCGAAGTGGTTGTTAAAGCTCAAAAGAACGAAGAACGCATTTTGCGAAACAATGCAATGTCCATTTCGGTTATTAGTGCCAAGCAGTTTGAAGGAACTACAACTTCTTTAAGTGATGTACTGAATAAAACCGTAGGCGTAACTATTCGTAATACAGGAGGCGTAGGAAGTGCTTCGCGTATTTCTGTACGAGGACTGGAAGGCAAACGCATTGGTGTTTTCTTAGATGATAATCCACTTTCGCAACATTCTGACTATGTTTCATTGCACGATATTCCTATTGATATGATTGAACGCGTGGAAATCTACAAAGGAATTGTCCCTGCTCGGCTCGGAGGTTCATCGATGGGAGGTGCTGTAAATATGGTTCTGAAAGAATACCCGCCTATATATTATGATATGAGCTACGAAATAGCCTCTTTTAATACACACAAAGTACAATCAATGGGCAAGCGAAATTTCAAGAAAGCTGGTATTGAATTAGGAGCTTCGGTGAATTATACTTATTCAGATAATGATTACCAAATGAATTTACCACATCATCAGGGACTCCGTGTGAAACGCGAACACGATAGACACCGAAAAATTGTAACAGGAGCAGCTATTAAATTCTCTAAACTTTGGTTTGATGAAGTTGCATTTGAATCATTTTATGTGAGATCCGACCAGCAAATACAAGGAATTGAAACCAAAATAAAACACGCATTTACAGAAAATACCTTATTAGGATTTGTTAATGAGTTAGACAAAGAAGATTTCATCTTTACAGGATTGGATTTTACGATGGGTACATCGCTCAGTTTTGGTACTTTTCATTTAAGTGATACCTCTATGACGCGTTATAATTGGGACGACACCTTTTATCCGTCAAGTGGAGAGATTGGACTACACGCATCTGATGCAAAACGCAGCAACGTTTCGGTTACAAATCGAGCCAATTTTAACTACATCATCAGCGAAACACAGAATATCAATTTTAATTCCCAATTTGCTCATATGAGTAATTCTCCTTCTGACCTTGTAAAAGAACAGATTATCGGATACAGAACTGACTTTGATAATAAAATGATAAGCTGGACAGCAGGAATTTCCTACGACCTTAGTAGCCGAAATAAAAAGTGGCTCAACTCACTGACAGGTAAATATTATTATTATGAAAGTGAAGCCAAACAATCTCGGCTTTTAGGAATTGGTGGAGTTCAAGATATTAGCATTTCAGAGCATAATTGGGGTGTAAGTAATGCTATCCGATATAGTTTTACAAATAATTTTTTAATAAAAGGCTCAGCTTCTTACGATGTAAGGCTTCCTACTGATAATGAATTGCTTGGCGATGGATTTTTGATTGCTCCTGCTGCAAATTTACGCCCAGAGCGAGGAACTAACGCTAATATTGGAATTTTATATCAAAGATACAATGAAAATAATGATAAATTGGAAATAGAAGTAAGCGGATTCTATTCGTATTTAACAAATATGATTCGTTTTTCGGGAGGAATTTTGCAATCTTTCTATGAAAATTTTGGAAAAATGCAATCTATCGGGGTAGAAATTGATGCCAAAGCTGATATTTTCCCATTCCTTTACGGGTATGCAAATGTTACTTATCAAGATTTAAAAGATATGCGAGAGTACGAACCTAATAGTACTATTCCCAATCAAACCAAAGGAAAAAGGCTACCCAATATTCCATATTATTTAAGTAACGTTGGTTTAGAGTTTCACAAAGAAAATCTTTTTGGAGGAAAGGAACAAAATACCAGAATTTTACTTGATTATTCGTTCATCGAAGGATATTGGTATGATTTTGAGGTAAGTAGATTTCAAGAACGACGTATACCTCGCAGTTTGGTTACTAATTTTGGCATAGAACACGAGTTTAAAGATGGAAAAATAGTAATTTCATTCCGAATTAATAATTTGACAGATGAAAATGTAATATCTGAATTTAACCGTCCTCTGCCTGGAAGAAATTTTGGTTTAAAATTAAGGTACAGAATGTAAAAAATATAAAAAACAGAACTCTATTTTAATCAAAAACTATTGAATTTATAAAAAATAGAATTCTATTTTAGTTAAAA
>JAUNHN010000163.1 GCA_030523915.1 Capnocytophaga sp.
TTCGCTGAAAATCTCTTAACCTACTCCTTGCAGTCGCTTCGAACAGAAGATATTTTCTACGTTACATTTCATTAATTTTTTAACGCTACGTCTCCAATGCCGATTGCGAAGTGAAAATAGAACGTATGAAATTCTTTATTTCTAAGGAATTAAAATTTAAAAGATAAGTCAGTAAAATTAAATTACTACCGCTGTGCCACTTGCCGTAACCATTAACATTCCTCCGTTGCTACCTAATGTTTCGTAGTCTAAGTCTATGCCTACTACGGCGTTAGCTCCCATCATTGAAGCTCGTTGTTGCATTTCGGCAATAGCTGTATTTTTAGCCTCAATGAGTACTTTTTCATAGGTGGTAGAACGCCCACCGAAAAAATCAGTAAGTCCAGCCATAAAATCTTTGATAGCATTGGCTCCGATGATGGTTTCGCCCGTAACGATGCCTTTATATTCTTTGATAGGATGTCCTTCCAAAGTATGTGTTGTTGATAAAATCATTGTATTATTTTTTATGTTTATATGTGCAAAGGTAAAAAATATATTCCAATTTCGGTTATATGAACGAAATATTTCTTATTTTCGCATTTTGTGTAAGGATAACAATATCCCAAAAACCAAAAAATAAGGGTGAGTAAAAAATAAAAATCCTTAAAAAAAATTGATACTTAGTTGTTAAAAAATCATTATTTTTGCATTTTAAAATTTACAAACAATGTCAGAAGAAGTAAAATCAAACAATTTTATTGAGAATATTATCGAGGAAGATTTGGCTAATGGATTTCCGCACAGTGGGTTACGATTCCGTTTTCCGCCAGAACCCAACGGCTATCTCCACATCGGACACGCAAGTTCTATCTGCCTGAATTTCGGACTCGGACTGCGGTACAAAGCCCCTGTAAATCTGCGTTTTGACGATACCAACCCCTCAAAAGAAGAACAAGAATATGTCGATGCCATTCGCCGTGATGTGGAATGGCTCGGATTCCGCTGGGACAGAGAGTGTTACGCTTCTGATTATTTTCAAGAATTGTACGATTGGGCGGTGCTTCTTATCAAAAAAGGAAAAGCCTATGTCGATGGGCAAACTTCCGAGCAAATCGCCTCGCAAAAAGGAACACCCACACAACCTGGCACCGAAAGTCCGTACCGAAATACTTCCGTAGAAGAAAATCTCGACCTTTTTCAGCGAATGAAAAACGGCGAATTTCCGAACGGAAAATACGTGCTTCGTGCCAAAATCGATATGGCTTCGTCCAATATGCTGATGCGAGACCCGATTATCTACCGCATTATGCACTCACACCATCATCGTACTGATAATCAATGGTGTATCTATCCTATGTACGATTGGGCTCACGGCGAAAGCGACTATTTGGAGCAAATTTCGCACTCGCTTTGTACGCTCGAATTTTTGCCACATCGCGAGTTGTACGACTGGTTTTTAGACCAAATTATCGATGAAAATAAAGTCCGTCCGAAACAACGCGAATTTGCACGGCGAAACCTTAGCCATACCGTGGTGAGCAAACGCAAATTGTTGCAATTGGTAAATGAAAAACACGTAGTGGGCTGGGACGACCCACGTATGCCGACCATTTCGGGGCTTCGTCGCAGAGGTTACACACCAAATTCGATTCGTAAATTTGCCGATACGATAGGAATTGCCAAGCGAGAAAACCTTATAGATGTCTCATTATTAGAGTTTTGCATCAGAGAAGATTTGAACAAAACCGCCAATCGCGTAATGGCTGTGCTTGACCCCGTAAAGGTGGTGATTACCAATTACCCTGAAGGAAAAGAAGAATGGTTAGATGCCGAAAATAATCCTGAAGAGGAGGTTTTGACCTTCCGAAAAGTGCCTTTTTCGCGAGAAATTTACATCGAAAGAGAAGATTTTAAAGAAGAAGCGAACAATAAATTTTTCCGTTTGAAACTCGGTGGCGAAGTGCGGTTGAAAAATGCGTATATCATTAAGGCTGAGAATGTTATAAAAGAAGAAAACGGAACGATAACCGAAATACATTGTTCGTACGACCCTGAAAGTCGCAGCGGAAGCGGCACCGAAGCGAGCCAACGCAAGGTAAAAGGGACGCTGCATTGGGTGTCTGTGCCTCACGCGGTACAGGCGGAAGCTCGTATTTACGACCGACTATTTACCGAAGCCGAGCCAGACCGCCAAGAGAAAGACTTTTTGGCGTATGTAAATCCTGATTCGCTAAAAGTGGTTACGGCTTATGTGGAGCCGAGCCTAAAAGAGGCTCAGATAGGCGAGAAATTTCAGTTTCAGCGATTGGGGTATTTTAGTGTAGATCCAGACACCACGGCAGATAAGTTGGTTTTCAACAAAACCGTAGGCTTGAAAGACACTTGGGCGAAGGTTGAAGTGAAGGAGTAAAAATTCAGTTGTTTGGGAATTCCGAATAACTGTCTAAAAACTTTGCCAAAGTTGGAATGTACTTGTTTTGAAAAAGTAGCTATTAACTATATGAAAATTAGCAAAATGGCAAATAATAAGAAGATAGAAGTTGAAGGTAGTAAATATCAAAAAAATAATCAATGCTCAAAAGAACCCTCATATCCTTACTTGTTGCTATTATTGCATTTGTAGTTATTACTTTTCTGACTTATCAATTATTGGTTTGGTTGTTTCCGCCAATAATTGTAATTGATGGAGTTGTTCACCATACAATGACATTAGGACACGCCATTTATTCGATAATGGCAGGAGGAATAAGTACATTGATTGCTTTTGTGATAGCTTTTTGGAAGTTGAAAAGGATAAATAATCAAAAAATAAAAAAATGAACACAGAAAAAGTTTCCAAACATATTGTAAATTGGCTAAAAACCTATGCCGAAAACGCTCACGTAAAAGGCTTTGTGGTAGGCATTTCGGGGGGGATTGATTCGGCGGTGGTTTCTACGCTTTGTGCCGAAACAGGCATTCCTACGCTTTGCCTTGAACTGCCCATACATCAGGCTCCGAGCCACGTAAGCAGAGCTAAGGAACATATTGCTTTTTTAAAAGAAAAATATAGCAATATTACCGATTTGCAGGTAGATTTAACACCTGTTTTTGATGAATTTGTAAAGCAAATCCCAACTACCAGCCAAAATACGTATGAAATGGCATTGGCAAACACCCGAGCCAGACTTCGGATGACAACCTTGTATTATTTTGCAGGTTTGGACGGACGTTTGGTAGTGGGGACAGGCAATAAAGTGGAAGATTTTGGGGTAGGATTTTTTACCAAATACGGCGATGGAGGCGTGGATATCAGTCCGATAGCCGATTTGATGAAAAGTGAAGTCTATCAATTGGCTCATTATTTTGGGATAACGCATTCTATCGTAAAGGCGAAACCCTCAGACGGGCTTTTTGGCGATGACCGTAGTGATGAAGACCAACTCAAAGCCAACTATGACGAGCTAGAATGGGCGATGTTACAACACGAAAAAGGCAAAAAAGCCAATGAATTTTCAGGTAGAGAAAAAGAAGTTTTTGAGATTTACCAACGACTAAACCGAGCTAATCAACACAAAATGAACCCAATACCGATTTGTAAAATAGGGGAGGAAATCAAAAAATAATTAGGTGTTGTAAAAAGTATGATATAAACAAAACTGTATTTATTTTGTCAGGCTGAGCGAAGTCGAAGCCTTAGATTCTGTTGGACTTCGTTGCATATTCAGCTGACACTCGAAAGCATCAATTTTTTTATATTACTACCGAAAAAATACTTGTTCTCTACAATCAATCAGCAAAAAAAGCAATAAAAAAATGAATATATTAATTTTAGGTTCAGGCGGACGCGAACACGCTTTTGCTTTGAAAATCAGTCAAAGTAAACTTTGTAATAATTTATACGTAGCACCTGGTAACGGCGGAACACACCAAGTGGCGACCAATGTAGATATTTCGCCAACCGATTTTCAAAAAATCAAACAATTTGTATTAGAAAAACAAATTGCAATGGTGGTAGTCGGTCCCGAAGACCCATTAGTGCAAGGAGTTTATGACTTCTTTAAAAATGATTCGCAATTGCATCATATTCAGGTTGTTGGACCTTCAAAAGAAGGGGCAAAGCTCGAAGGTAGCAAGGAATTTGCCAAGCGATTTATGCAACGACACGGTATCCCAACGGCTAAATATGAAAGTTTTACCAAAGAAACTGCCGAACAAGGTTGTGCGTTTTTGGCAACAATGCAACCGCCTTACGTATTAAAAGCCGATGGTTTGGCAGCAGGGAAAGGGGTGTTGATTATCAAAGATTTAGCCGAAGCACAAACAGAACTTCGGAATATGTTGCTCAATGAAAAATTCGGTAGTGCAAGCCAAAAAGTGGTTATTGAGGAATTTTTGGACGGCATTGAGCTAAGTTGTTTTGTTCTGACGGACGGCAAAAATTATAAAATATTGCCCACAGCCAAAGATTATAAACGCATCGGAGAGAATGACGAAGGGTTGAATACAGGCGGAATGGGAGCGGTGTCGCCAGTACCATTTGCAGATGCCGATTTTATGCAAAAAATCGAAGAACGTATCGTAAAACCGACCATAGCAGGATTGCAAAAAGACAATATCGAATACAAAGGGTTTGTTTTCATTGGGTTGATAAAAGTGAAAGGTGAGCCGTATGTCATTGAATATAACGTGCGTATGGGCGACCCTGAAACTGAGGTAGTATTGCCTCGTATCGAAAGTGATTTGGTGGCAATTTTCCAAACATTGCAAAATCAACAATTAGATGCTGTTACACTGGAAGTTACGCCCCAAAGTGCTACTACTGTGATGATTGTTTCGGGCGGATACCCCGAAGATTATGAAAAAGGAAAAACCATTACAGGAACGGAAGATGTTTCGGGAAGTATCGTTTTTCACGCAGGAACGACTCTCAAAGACAATGAGTTAAAAACTTCAGGCGGACGCGTACTTGCTATCACTTCATTCGGAAATGATTTCAGAGAAGCCTTGAAAAAATCCTACGAGAATATCAAAAAAATACATTTCGATAAGATGTATTTCAGAAGAGATATTGGGTTTGATTTGTAGAGAT
>JAUNHN010000164.1 GCA_030523915.1 Capnocytophaga sp.
ATTCTTCACAAAGCAAAAATAAGCTATCGTAACTCAAAAAAAAAGTCCGTATAAATAAAAATAAAAGTGTATTTTATAGGGATAAAGTCTTTTTTAATAAAAAAGAACGATAATAGATGTAAAAACAATCTATTATAACGCATTTCGTGTCTTTGTATAAATCACAAAAAATAAAAATCATACAGAATGAACTCTGAAAATAGCAATTTAAACGCATCAAAAACCCGTTGTGGGTGGTGCGAAAAGGACGATTTGTATCGTTCGTATCACGATAACGAGTGGGGAAAGCCTGTGTACGACGATGCTACAATATTCGAGTTTCTGGTGTTGGAAAGTTTCCAAGCGGGACTCAGTTGGCATACTATTCTTAAGAAAAGAGAGCATTTTCGTGAGGCTTTCGATGCTTTTGACTACAAAAAAATCGCTTTGTATAACGACCAAAAGGTAGAAGAACTTATGCAAAACGCAGGAATTATCCGCAATAAGCTAAAAATTTTGGCTACGATTAATAATGCTCAGAAGTTTATCGAAGTTCAGCAGGAATTTGGTTCGTTTTCTAAGTATATTTGGGCATTTGTAGACGGAAAACCTATTGTAAATAAGCCCAAAACCTTAAAAGATATTCCCGCTACTTCCGAAATATCCGATAATCTCGCTAAAAACCTCAAAAAACGAGGATTTAAGTTCCTCGGTTCTACTGTAATGTACGCCCATTTACAAGCAACAGGCTTGATAAACGACCATTTGGCAGATTGTTTTTGCCAAGAAAATAATTTTAATTCATAAATCAGTTTCAAAAAGATGAAAAGAATAATCATCGCAGGATTTACTACATTTATTGTGGTATCTTGCAAGACTTTGGTGAGCCAAAAACAGCAAAAATTGCAATTTGATGACAAAAAATACACCTTGCAAGAGGTAAATTACGAAGGAAAAACCATAAAGTTCCGTGCTTACGAAGGCATCGTCTATGTGGAAAATCCCGTAGACACTACGTATCAGAAAATGAACGTATATATTCCGCAGGAATATTATGAAAATAAGAGCATTAACGGATTTACAGCTGTTTCTGCCCCAATATTCTTCCCTAATAAAGTCGGCGGATATATGCCAGCCCAACCAGCGTCCATTCTTCAGAAAGAAAAACGCTCTTCTAACGGAAAAGGAGTGAGTGCAGAGGTGGTGGCACTTTCGCAGGGCTATATTGTGGCTTCGGCAGGGGCGAGGGGACGTACAAATGGTAACGGAAAAGCTCCCGCAGGTATTGTAGACTTAAAGGCGGCGTTGCGTTATTTGCATTTTAACGATAAAAATATGCCTGGGAATGCTCAAAAAATCATTTCCAACGGTACAAGTGCTGGGGGAGCGATGTCGGCATTGTTAGGAGCTTCTGGGGATAGTAAAAAATACGATTTTTACTTGAAAGAAATAGGTGCGGCAGAGGCTTCGGACGCTATTTTTGCCGTTTCGGCGTATTGTCCAATCACCAATCTCGAAAATGCCGATATGGCGTACGAATGGCAGTTCAATAAAGTCAATGATTATAAGAAAATCGAAATAGCAATGCTCGATTATAACGTACAGCGAAAGGAAATCGCAGGTACGCTTACCGCCGAAGAGCAACAAACTTCCGACCAATTGAAGAAAAACTTTCCGTCGTACGTAAATAGTTTGCAATTAAAGAACGCTGAGGGCGAAACACTTACGCTGGACAATCAAGGCAACGGAAATTTTAAAGAATTGATAAAGAAATACATCATCGCATCGGCTCAGAAAGAGCTTTTAAAGGGTTCGGATATGTCGAAATATTCGTTTTTGACCATTGAAAACGATGAGGTTAAGGATATTGATTTTGAAAATTATGTCCGTTATATGGAACGAATGAAAATGCCTCCTGCTTTTGATGGATTAGACCTTTCCAATGGTGAAAATCAGCTTTTTGGAGATGCTCAAACTGATAAAAAACACTTTACGACCTTTTCTTTTAACAATTCGACCGTAAAAGGAACAATGGCAACCAGCGAAGTGATTTATTTGATGAATCCGATGAACTTCATTGCCAATAAAACAGCAAAAACGGCGAAACATTGGCGTATTCGGCACGGAAGTAAAGACCGCGACACGGGTTTGGCGATAGCTACGCTCTTAGCAACGTCCCTCCAAAACCACGGATATAGCGTAGATTTGGCTTTTCCTTGGGATAAACCTCATAGTGGCGATTACGACCTCGATGAATTATTCGATTGGATGAATTCAATCGTGAAATAAAACTATTTTTGCATTGAATTTATGGCTTTAAGAACCTATTAAATGCAATTTACAAAGATAATTTACAAAAAGAATATGCAAACAAACAGCCATTCTAAGAATATTTTAGCTCAGGTAAAGTCTTTTTTCTCCGAGCTGATAAATATTCACAAAGATACTGATAAAGAGGCTACTGTGGAGAGCATCAAAGCCGATATTTCCCTAAAAGGACACACTTCGTGGATTCTTATTTGTGCAATTATAATAGCCTCGCTCGGGCTGAATGCCAATTCCACGGCGGTTATCATTGGGGCGATGCTTATTTCGCCCCTTATGGGACCTATTTTGGGTATGGCTCTGGCTCTGGCGATGAACGATGTGGATTTGCTAAAAAGAGCCGTGAAAAATTTTGCGGTGATGGTGGCTTTGAGCGTGGCTTCTGCCTTTGTTTTCTTTTATCTTTTTCCGTTGAGTAACACTTCTTCCGAACTTTTAGCCCGAACGGCTCCCGATATTCGCGATGTGCTTATTGCTTTCTTCGGCGGTTTGGCTTTGGTGATAGCTCGTGCCAAAAAAGGAACGATGGCGAGTGTGATTTTTGGGGTGGCTATCGCTACGGCACTTATGCCGCCGCTTTGTACGGTGGGTTTTTTCCTTTCGGTGGGCGATTTTAGCTTGGCTTTTGGGGCTTTGTACTTGTTTTTGATAAATACTTTTTTCATAGCTTTGGCTACATTCTTGGTGCTTAGAGTGATAAAAATTCCGATGGTAAAATACGCCAATTCTTCTAAAAGAAAGCTGTTTTCGCGTCTCGCTTATTTGTTTTCGATGCTGATGATGATACCTGCGGGATACACTTTTTATGGTGTTTGGCGAGAGTCAAAGTTTCAGTCCGATGCGATGCGTTTTATAAAACACAATGTGGAAACTTATGATTTCCAAGGAAATGGATATTTCCTAAAAGACCTTTCAAAACCCAATTACAACAACGGAAAACCGTATATTGAGTTAGTTTTTTTCGGAAATGCAGCCATTCCAACCGAAGTGCGAACGCTTTGGAACAACCAAAAAAATACTTTTAGCTATCTGAAAAACGCCGAAATAAGAATCTTAAACGATTTTAAGACCAAAGACCAAAGTGGCTATATTACAGAGCTTTACAATACGAGCAAGGAACAACTTGCCACCAGCCAAAGCGAGATAAAATTGCTTCAAAACCAATTGATTTCACTCAATAAATACACCAAAGAAGCCTCTAAATTTCAGCAAATAGCCAAAGAAATTAAGGCGAATTATAGCCAAATAACTTCGGTAGCCTTTTCAAATCAGTTAGTGAGCGATTTTAAAAAGACGGATACGATTGTTAATTTTCAGTTCCAATGGACGAAGGAAACACGGCACGAAACCAAGAAAAAAGACCTTGAAAACCTAAAAAAATGGCTCAAAGTCCGCCTAAATATCGATACTTTACAAATAAGCGAGAAAGAGTAGAAGTGAAATTTAGCCCGAAAAATCAAATAAAACCCCATTCCCTATGAAAAAAATCATTTTAATTTTTGTATTGAGTATCACTTTTCAGGCGTGTGCCAAGTCGCAGCCTTCAAACACTAAACATACTATGCAACAAACCGACAAACAAACCGAACAAACCGTAGCGAACACTGTTCGTGAGCTTACTAAACTTATGATTTCCAGAGATATAAACGCTTTGGAAACGCTTTTGGACAAAAATTTCACCCTTACGCACATCACGGGCAGAGTGCAACCCAAAGCCGATTGGCTGGAAGAAATTCGCTCCGAAAGTATGAAATATTACGGCTACAAAGAAGTGCAAATGTCCGTGAAAATAGACGGCAACAAAGCCACTGTTACCAACCGAAACCTCTTGGACGCTCGTATCTGGGGAAGCCGAAATGAGTGGCGACTCCAACAAGTGCTAACCCTTGAAAAACAAGGCGATAAGTGGGTGATTCTCAAATCGGTGGCAACGACTTTCTGAGTGGAGAGCCTCCACGGGCGGTTATTTACTCTTCTAAGGAGAGGGGAGTTCGTGCCGATTAAAAATTTATGCTTAATTTTGCCTAAAATCGGCGTACATTGTCAATCAATCAATAACACGCTAAAATTAATTTTGTGAGTTGAATTTAAAGAATATAAAATCATAAAAAAGAGCCAAAAAATGAAATATTTTGTTTTAACCAATCGTGTGAAATCTTATGACTATACAGATTTAACTTTTTATAGCAAAACCGATGTACAAAAGCATTCTTTGATAAAATTTACATCAACGATTGAAAATTGGGATAATTCACTTTCCTATGCGGTTGTCAATAAAGATGTAGCACCAGCCGATTATATGGTTTGTGGGTTCAATGTGATTATTTCAAGGAAGTTATACGATATTTTTTGCAAATATTCGCCGAAAGATATGATACAATTTTTGCCTATAAGATTGTATTTTGACGGTGAAATTTTAAACGATTATGGTATATTGCATTTTTGTTACGACATAGAAGCTGTTGATGATGAAAAGAGTGTAATAGACGATTCTGATGAAGATTTTCCAGAAATTGAGCATTTGGTTTTGGATAGTTCAAAAGTGAGTAACAATCCATTCTTTTTATGTTATCACGATGAAACATCAACCCACTTAAT
>JAUNHN010000165.1 GCA_030523915.1 Capnocytophaga sp.
TGTTTCAGATAAAACGGGATTCAAAATGAAAACAGTTTCGTAATGATTCATAAAATATTTTTTTTTGTTAAAAATTCGAGGTGCAAAAGTAATACTTATTTTCCTAACTGCCAAATTTTTAGTCTTATATTTTTTTTATAACGTAATTTCGGCTATGTCAATCGCACTTCGGAAACACTTGCTCCTGTTGGTACCATCGGAAATACGTTATTTTCTTTCTCTACACGGACTTCTAAGAAAAAGGCATCTGGACACGCAAGCATCTCTTTTACAGCGTCTTCCAAATCACCTCGCTTAGTTACCAATTTGGATTTGATGTGGTATCCTTCGGCAATTTTGATAAAATCAGGATTTATCATTTCGGTAGAAGCATATCTACGGTCGAAAAATAATTCTTGCCATTGGCGAACCATTCCCAGAAATTCATTGTTTAACACTACAATTTTTACTGGAATTTGCGACTGAAAAATCGTTCCAAGCTCTTGGATAGTCATCTGAAAACCACCATCACCGATAATTGCAACTACTTGTTTTTCAGGAACTCCGAGTTTCGCTCCGATAGATGCAGGAAGTGCAAATCCCATCGTTCCTAAACCTCCCGAAGTGATTTTGCTACGTGTATTTTTGAATTTGGCATATCGACAAGCCATCATTTGATGTTGTCCCACATCTGAAACGATAACTGCTTCATTTCCTGAATGTTTATTAATCAATTTTAAGACTTCTCCCATTGTAAGTCCTTCTTTTTCAGGATATAGCTCGTTTTTGATAACCGCATCATATTCTTCTTTGTCATACTTTTTGAACTCTTCGTGCCACGCTGTATGCTTTTTTTGTTCCACCAACGGAAGTATTTTCTGTAAAGCCTCTTTCACATTGCCCAATATAGCGACATCGGTTTTTACATTTTTGTTGATTTCCGCAGGGTCTATATCAAAATGAATGATTTTTGCTTGTTTGGCATATCGGTTCAAATCGCCTGTTACGCGGTCGTCAAATCGCATTCCGAGGGCAATCAGCACATCACATTCATTGGTCAAAATATTAGGGGCGTAATTTCCGTGCATACCTACCATTCCTACGTAATTCGGATGGTCAGAAGGCAATGCCGAAAGCCCCAAAACGGTTGATGCCGCTGGAATATCCGTTTTTTCCAAAAAGGCTTCAAGTTCGCTTTCGGCTTGTCCTAAAATAATCCCTTGCCCAAAAACAATATATGGTTTTTTCGCCTGATTTATGATTTGAGCTGCTTCTGCCAATTTTGAGCTATCTATCTCTGGCATAGGCTTATAACTTCGCATTCGGGTGCATTTTTTGTACTCAAAATTTTCAATAGAATTGAATTGAGCACTTTTCACAATATCGATAAGTACAGGTCCTGGTCTGCCCGAACGTGCGATATAAAACGCCTTGGCAATTATTTTAGGGATTTCTTCTACTTCGGTAATTTGATAATTCCATTTGGTTACTGGGGTTGAAATTCCTATAACATCTGTTTCTTGAAAAGCATCTGTACCCAAAAGATGCTTAGCTACTTGCCCCGTAATACATACCAAAGGCGTGGAATCAATCTGAGCATCAGCAATTCCAGTAACAATATTAGTAGCCCCAGGTCCTGAGGTGGCAAACACTACTCCTACCTTGCCCGTAGCTCTGGCGTAACCTTGTGCCGCGTGAATAGCTCCTTGCTCGTGGCGTGTGAGAATATGCCTCAACTCCTTCTGATATTTGTAAAGCTCGTCATACACAGGCATTATTGCCCCACCAGGGTAGCCAAACGCCAAATCTACACCTTCGGCTAATAAACATTTGATTAAAACTTCTGCTCCTGTCATATTCTTTATTTTTTATTTATTATTTAAAGATTTTCTATTGAAAGATTTATCATTAAAAAATTAGTTATAGATGACATCAAGGTTATAGTATTGTGTTTGATAGGTTTTTCCGTCATCAGCAGTATGTGCATATTTTGCACTTACTGAATTTTCAAGAAGTTCTCCTTCTTTAAAAATATTTCGTATATGTGTGATGTATAAAGTTGGATTTGATTTTCCATATTTTTATTTTTGTTATGCTCAATCAATATTTTTCTTGACGAACTACTAAGGATTTCTTAGTAGTTGTATCTAATTTCCCATAATTTAATTTTTAAAATTGGGTGCGAGCCATACAGATAATTATTTTTTACCCCAAATTTTCTCGGTTATTGCTTCGGGAGTTAGTTCTGAGCCATCTTTTTGAGTGATAAAGTACTTAAAATCATAGGTTTTTGGGAAATTGATTTCTAATAATTTATGATAATAGTCATCTGCATAATACATTTCAAATATCTTTTCAAAATGAGCAAAATCATTATTTTCTTCATCTTCGTCAGACCAATCATCATCTTCATTAAACCAAGATTCTTCAACCAAATGAACGACTTCTAAAACCTCTTCTTTTGAAAAATCGGCTACTTTTTTTGGTTCAGGTAACGCCAAGCGAAACGCAAATACTTCAATGCCTTCGCCTTCCCACCATTCCCAAAGCCAAACTTCGGACAAATCCTTGCCTGTAAGTTCGCTCAAATAGGTTTCCATCGCCTTGTATTCGGCATCAAAAACCGCTTCGGGTGTATCTTCACTTTGGCTGTCGCGAAAATTTTCATACTCTTGTAATCGCTTCAAAACAAGCGGATAAAGCCTTTCGGCAGTTGCCATATCTGGACACAAATCTTTTCTTAAATTCATATTTTTCTCTTTTTGAAATTTTAAAATTTGAGTTGTACAAAATATTTATTTTTTATTTATTCATTATTTATTTAAAGATTTTTTGATTTTAGGAAATAGGATTTAGCGTATAGCGTATAGTTCCCCTTGTGCTCATTTGTGTATTATCCTATTCCGCTAAACTCCCCTCCTTCGGAGGGGTTGGGGGAGGCTGAGGCTCTTAAAACTCATCGGTAACACAGCCTTGTGAGGCGGAACTTACTGTACGTGCGTATTTATAAAGTACGCCACGTTTTGCGGTGTCTTTCAATGGTTTCTGAACGAAATTTTTTCGCCTTGCGGCTAATTCTTCTTCGGACAGATGTACGTCAATGGTGTTTTTTACCGCATCAATGGTAATCAAATCACCGTCTTGTACCAAAGCGATATTGCCACCTTCTTGAGCTTCAGGAGCAATATGCCCTACCACAAATCCGTGCGAACCGCCTGAAAAACGTCCGTCTGTGATAAGAGCTACTTTCTTGCCCAAACCAGCTCCCATAATCGCCGAAGTAGGTTTCAGCATCTCAGGCATTCCAGGACCTCCTTTGGGACCCTCGTATCGGATAACAACAACTGTTCCTTCGGTAACTTCGCCTTTGGCAATGCCTTCGTTGGCTAAAAATTCACCTTCATACACTTTGGCTTTGCCTGTGAAAGAAAGCCCTTCTTTGCCTGTGATTTTCGCCACAGCCCCTTCGGTAGCCAAATTTCCGTAAAGAATACGAATGTGTCCCGTTTCTTTAATTGGTTTTTCTAACGGATATATAATTTCTTGATTTTCAGTAAGTGAAGGTACATTTGCTAAATTTTCGGCTACGGTTTTCCCCGTAACTGTAAGGCAATCACCGTGTAACAATCCTTTTTCGAGCAAATATTTCATCACAGCAGGAATTCCTCCGATGTGATGCAAATCTTCCATTACGTATTTTCCACTTGGCTTGAGGTCAGCAATGAATGGCGTAGATTCGCTCAGTGCAGCAAAATCATCAATCGTCATTGGGATTTGAGCCGCTTTGGCAATAGCCAAAAAGTGAAGTACCGCATTGGTAGAACCGCCCAAAGCTACTGCCAATCGGAAGGCATTTTCGATAGATTTGCGAGTAACGATGTCTCTTGGTTTGATGTCGTTCTCTTGCAGATAACGCAAGGCTTTTCCCACTTCAAGGCACTCTTGCTGTTTGGCACTTCCCGAGGCTGGGTTGGACGAATTATAAGGCAAACTCATTCCCAAAGCCTCTATTGCCGAAGCCATCGTATTGGCAGTGTACATTCCACCACAAGCTCCCTCCCCAGGACAAGCCTTGTGTATCACTTCTTTATATTCTTTTTCGTCAATGATTCCTGCTACTTTTTGTCCCCACGCTTCAAAGGCAGAAACTACGTCTAACTTTTTCCCGTTATGACAACCAGCGGCTATGGTTCCGCCATAAACCAAAATCGAAGGTCGATTTAGTCGTAACATTGCCATCAAAGCCCCAGGCATATTTTTGTCGCAACCCACTACTGTAACAAGGGCATCGTAACACATCGCTTGCATTACCGTTTCCACCGAATCGGCGATAATATCACGTGAAACAAGCGAATAACGCATACCGTACGTTCCCATTGAAATTCCGTCCGAAACGCCTATCGTATTGAATATCAACCCCACAGAACCAGCTTTTTGTACGCCGTCTTTGATTTTCAAAGCCAAATTATTCAGGTGCATATTGCAGGGATTTCCTTCGTATCCCGTACTTGCTATGCCTACCAATGGTTTCTGTAAATCTTCATCGGTAAGCCCCAAAGCGTGTAGCATCGCCTGAGCTGCGGGTTGAGTGTCATCTTGTGTTACTTGTTTGCTGTACTTGTTTAGTTCCATATTTCAAAATTTCAGTGTTTTTGTTTTGATATGTATGTTGTTATTTTTTTTCAGAATTTCTTAAAAAATAAGTCATAAAACTAAAAAACCTACATCGGATATTGATGTAGGTTTTTTATGTATGAATACAAAGCCTCACATCAATAGGAACTATTAATGACAATGAAGAGGCTAATAATTATACTATTAAATGACATATATACAATATTTTGTTGTATCACGAGGCAAATCTAATACTTATTATTTAAAAAACAAATATTTTTCACAAAAAAAAGAATA
>JAUNHN010000166.1 GCA_030523915.1 Capnocytophaga sp.
CTTTTAAATCAGCTCGAAGATTTTGCCAATTATATGTTTTTATGTATCTATTCCCTCTTACCCTTGTAGAATTTACTTTTGTAGCTATTTGATAGTTATACAACTCCGAAGGGAAACCTTCTTTAGCAAATAGCTTGACCTTTTCCCCAATAGGTAGATAACTATTATAAAGTGTATCTTTGATTTTTTCTGTGGTAAGAGTGTGAAGAGGAACAATATATATTCTAATAGAAGAAGTTAACGATGCACCGTGATTATCTCCTTCTGTTCGTCTATATTCCCTTTTACATAATTCGACAGGTATAATATAATCAAAAGATTCGCTATCCCCGCTACAATCACCAAAAAGATTTCTTCTTCGAAGATATCCTTCGTATCTAATTTCTTTAGGAAGAGAAGAAAAAGAAAATGGAAGATGTTTTAGGTAGTCATTTTCTGAGAAATCATATTTATTTTCATTATTGACATAAACTTTGCTCCAAATTTCACAAATTCGTCTACCTCCTCTACGCCCCCAAAAGCCTATCTCCATATCAATATAATAATTATTGTCTTTTTTATATTGTTCAGATATTCCAATAGGCATATCTTGAGCAAAAGAAACTATACTATGCAAAACAACAATAAAGAGTACGAGTTTTTTCATATTTATAAAATTTTGGAACAAAATTAAAATAAATTCTCTAATCTTTTGCTTTTCATTATTTATTTTTTTTCTTTGCAAAAAAATCTATATATGCAAATAAAAAATTTTTTATCGTTGATTTTGTGTTTGTTTTTCTTAATTTCTTGTCAGAAAGATGAAGAAAATGATGAACTTATAGGAACTTGGAAACTTATTAATTCTTCTATAGTAACTGAACTTCCTAATAATGGACTTTTCCTTGAGCCACGGATATTAGACAACTGTCAAAAGCAAGAAATAGTCGTCTTTAATAAAACAACATACATTTCATATTCTTATGAAACACAAGCAGAAGGAAGTTGCTTGGAATCTATTGTAGAAGTGCCTTACTCTTATTCAGATAGAAAATTAATGTTTTCTATCGGAGGCAAATCCTACACTTTGACTGTAGATGCTGGAGGAGGCTCCCTCCAAATCCTATCAGACTTGGAAGACAACAAAAAACTTCAAAAAATATATAGAAAACAATAAAAGTTTAAAACTCCCTCATAAGTACTAGAATTTTTGAGAATATTTATTTGTTTTTTTGATTTTTTTTTATACCTTTGCACTATAAAAATTTAAAATAATTATTTAGTATGAGACAAATTTTAATTTTAGCAATGACCGTGTTTTTGGCGTCTTTTTCTTCTTGTAAAAAAGATAGTAGCGATGAAACCACAAATCCTCTTATCGGAACTTGGACATTAGAATCAATTATTGACAATGGAGTAGATAAAACTACTACTGATTGTGATAAAAAATCTACGGTTGTTTTTACAGATAAAACAGCTACATTCAGACCCTTCGAAATAAGTTCATCTACTGGCACTTGTACGGAAATAGAAGCACATCAGTTTAATTATACTTATACAGGGGGCAAGGGCAGTATCCCCGGAGATTCAGGAGAATCTGGTATAACCTTTGTAATTGAAAATGGAATCTTGGTTTTGACAGAGGTAGATGGAAATTCAACAGTAGTATATAAATACAAAAAACAATAATCTCCTCAAAAAAATACAAATGATACAAATGAAAAATGTCATCTTTATACAAATCTGCAAGTTTCTGTAAATCTGCGTGTTGTATAATTTTCTGATACACACTTTCAAGCTCGTTGCTAAGCCACGATGCCACTTCTTGGTAGTCGGTAGTGGGCGAAATTTCAATCCACGAACCTTTAATGGGGACAAATCCACCATATACGCCAAAGGTTTTGCCTGTCATTTGTGTAAATTTTTTGATAAGAAGTTTAAAATTTATCCTAAAATTTTGGGTGTTTTCTTCCTTGTAATACCGCTGACTTTGCAAATCGGCATACAACTCAAATTCGCCCAAATCTTTGTAAAAATTCACGCCTTTATTGCTAAATCCTTCCTTTTTAAAAAAGGGCTTGATGATGTTTTTTATCAGTTCTTTTTTCATTTCTATAAAGTACAATTTCTGCCCCCTGAACCGTTATCTTTTTGTTTTTCATAGGTTTATATTTCTCCTCGCAAAATTAAGAAATCTTTTTGATTTTTAACCTTTTACAAACTCCTCCAAAAACCGCTCTTTATCTGGGAGAAATTCTATTTTGGCACCTGATTTTTGTGGAAAAATATGATAAATAGGCAGTTTTTTGAGCAAAATCGCATTCATATACGCCATTTCTGGGGGATATTCGTAAAAAAATGAACCTTTGGGATAGCCATTTTGCTTTTGCCACGCTTCAAAATCGGTAAAAAACGAATCGTGCTGGGGCATTTTCACTTTTTCAAACAAATTTTCGTCAAAAAAACGCACCAAACGATACAATCCGTGAATTTCCCCAGCAAAACACTTGTCAATTTTCTCCACAGGATAGCCCTGTTTTTGGTAGGCAAGGCAAAGTTCGTGTAGGTTTTCGCTGATTTTTTCGGCGTTTTTTTCGCTCAAAGCAATGAAAAACAGCACGGTAAATCGCTCCATTCCCGTGAGTTTTTTCGTTAGAAATTTCTCTGCCAGTTGCAAGGATTTTTGCAAATTTTCTTCCTGCTTATGAAGTAAAGATTTTAGGATATTTGCCACAACCTCAGGGTAATACCGAGCGGTTAAAAGCGGTATTTCGGCTGGGAAAAACGCCCCAAGCGGCTCAAAATCATTGGTGGCAAAACTCCGAAAAATAGCGTCCAGATGAAAACCCGTAAAAGTAGTTCCGCTTGCCGTTATCGCTCTGTCTAAAATTTCGGTGCGGGATTCTTGCCAAATAGCGTTGTTAAGTACCTGAAAATCAGCTTTGGAAAACGCCTCCCAAAACGCAAAATATTGAACATCTCTTCCCAAAAGTGAAATGTATAGTTTTGTTTTAATAGCTTGATTTTTAAAACTTTGCAGGTGTTTTTCAAAGGTGTAGTTATTCCAATAATGAAACTCTTCCCAACTCATTGGCGGATAGATTTCACCGAATTTTTCAGACCTTTCTTCTCGTTTTTCCTCGTATAATTTGAGAAATTTTTTGGCGTTTTTGTTCATTTTTTTAGCTGGTTTATTCTACCATTTCATCGTATCTAAAAGATTTTTGACTTTTTGATAGTTTTCTTCGGTTAATATTGCAATTTTATCAAGTTCCTTATCTTGCTTATCATAAGATAATTTCGTATTTTTTAAAAACAATTTGCAAAAATCATCGTAATAATAGCTTTTTACATCTATATTATTGATATATTTTCTGATATTGTTTTGTTTTTCGGCAATAAAATCTTCCTCATAAATCATACCACGACCAAGGTTTTTTACAAAGTCCAATAGCAATTCATTTTGGTTATTTTCAGTGGTTTTTAGAGCCGAAATTATGGCTTCATTTTGCTTTGTTGGAATGATTAAATTATTCTCAATTGCCCAACGAACAAACATCAATGCCGAAACATCTCGGTGATTTAATTTCTTTTTAAAAGAATCAAAATTTTGATACGAAAGCTCATCATACAAAATGAAAAGGTCTTGATTTTGTTTTAATTCTATCCAAAAATCATTAATTATATTTTCATCGCTCAAATCAAAACGAATCGTCTTATCTGCCTGAGTATCAATCTCCCAACGATACCAGCTTTCTGTACCATCGTCGTTTAGCCATACTTTTGCCGCATCGCTACTTTTTACGGTGGGATTGCCTAATTTTGATACCATTTCATCATACGGTATTTCTTTTTTGAGTACAATGTCATAAGGCAACGCCACCATATCGCCATAAATACGGATATGTGTTAAAATTGGGTAAAAAATACCTTTTTTCTCGGCAGGAATTGCCTTAAAATTACCATTTTTTATATCAATACTAAAAAGCAAATCTATTTTTAACTTTTTGTTTTCAATCCAAAAATATCTTTCTGTTTTTCGGTTGGAAATGCTGTCTTTTTTTGGATATTTAAAGCCCTTTTCTTGTAAAAAAGTAAGCATTTCATCGCTATTAATGGCTTTTCCTAATAAGGAATTTAATACTTCTAAATTCATATATTCTACCTTATTTAATTGTTTGACTATCAAAAATTTAAATTGAATGGGCAAAGATATTTTTTCTTTTTTAAATTAAAAATTTTTCTTTAAAATTTTGGCAAATTTACTCTTTTTTCACGCGTTTGTAGCCGTAAATGGTAAAAAATCGCTCGTGTTCTTCATACGGAATGTGAAATTTTTCTAAAACGGCTCGGATTTCTTGGGAATAATCCAAAATTTGGGGTGCGATGAGTCTGCCTTGTGGCTCTTCGCGGAGTTTTTCTATCTTAACCCACTCAATATCAAAATAATTATAAAATTGTTCTTCGCCCCAAACGCCAACACCATACGAAATATTTTCGTTGATGATTTTTTCTATATCTTGTTCATTATCAGCAGAAAACAAATATTTTATCCGATACGAAGGCGAAATTTCCATTGCATACATCGCCGAGCGGAGTTCTTCCCATTTGGTTTTGTTCATAAAACTCACAAGTTGCTCTTTTTGAATGTATTCCAACACTTTTTGTCGGTATTTTTTCTTGCGTTCTTGGTATTTTTTGATGTCTTCTTCGTTCATTTTTTTTTCTTTTTTTCTTTTTAAATTAAAAATTTTCCCCTAAAATTTCAGCAAATTTAAGTGTGTATGGTGTAAATTTCATCTTGGCTTTTT
>JAUNHN010000167.1:0-996 GCA_030523915.1 Capnocytophaga sp.
AATCCCAATTGTTCCACAGACTGATATTCCTCATCAAATAAGTGATTTTTCTTCACAATTTGTTTCTGATGAGCAGGATTTTAAAGTCATTTCCAACGGATTATTTGGATACATTTCTTACAACGCGGTACGTTATTTTGAGAAAGTGTCAATAATTTCTAAGCCTCATAGTATAGAAGTTCCTGATGTATATTATGCTGTATATAAGAATGTTATAGCGATAGACCATTTTAAAAATGAGGCATATATTTTCTCACATATCTACAATGATAGTGTAGATGATTTGGAGAATATAGTACAATTATTAAAGTCAAAGAATTTTACAACTTATGGATTTGAAAGAGTAGGAGAGGTGGAATCAAACCTTACCGATGAGCAGTTCAAAAATATGGTCAAAAAAGCCAAAGAACATTGTCTGCGAGGAGATGTGTTTCAGTTGGTATTAAGTAGACGGTTTCATCAAGAATTTAAAGGAGATGAATTCAATGTATATAGAGCCTTACGTAGTATTAATCCGTCTCCATACTTATTTTTCTTTGATTATGGGAATTTTAAATTGTTTGGTAGTTCGCCAGAAGCACAGCTTATTATTAAAAACGAAAAAGCCGAAATACATCCTATTGCTGGAACTTTTCGACGTACAGGAAATGATGAGCAGGATGCCGAGTTAGCTAAAAAACTATCAGAAGACCCCAAAGAAAATGCAGAACACGTAATGCTTGTTGATTTGGCACGTAATGACCTTAGTCGAAATGGTTCAAAAGTGAATGTAGAAAATTATAAAGAAGTACAGTTTTTTTCACACGTAATTCACTTAGTATCAAAGGTTACAGCTATAAAGAAAAAACATATTTCTACTATGCAAATTGTTGCAGATACATTTCCCGCAGGAACTCTTAGTGGTTCGCCTAAACCAATGGCTTTACAATTAATTGAAAAATACGAACCCACAACACGTGGATATTATGCTGGGGCTATTGGTTTTATGGATTTTAA
>JAUNHN010000167.1:1006-4755 GCA_030523915.1 Capnocytophaga sp.
CAATCATGCTATTATGATACGTACGTTTCTTTGTCATAATCACAAGCTCTACTTTCAAGCAGGAGCTGGAATTGTAGTTTCTTCTACGGAAGAAAATGAAAATCAAGAAGTTTATAATAAATTAGGGGCATTACAAAAAGCCTTGGAAATAGCAGAACATATTTAAAAAACATCTCATAGTGTTACCGATAAAGAATTTATGTTTGAACATTTTTTTGCCTTTTTATCACTTAATTATCTTTTGTAAACAATTTTTTGAAATTCAGATATTTACGCTACAAGAGATGTTTTGTTAAATTATATTCATTATAAATTAGCCAAAAAAAGTTGTTTTTTGTTGCTTAACCCGTAAAAAACTTCTAATTTTGTATGAAAATTAAGTAATAATTAACAAACATAATGGCAGCACTATTTAAAACATCTATTGCTCGAAAGGTGGCGATGGCTTTGTCGGCACTTTTCTTGATTGTCTTTTTGGTGATACACTTGGCTGTGAACTTAACATCGGTATTTAGTGCCGATTTGTTCAACGAGTTATCACATTTTATGGGAACAAATCCACTTGTTCAAGGTCTTATGCAACCCATTCTGATGCTGGGAGTTATCTTCCACTTCGTGATGGGTTTTGTTTTGGAAATCCAGAATAGAAAAGCACGAGGAGCTAACGCTTATGCTCGTTATAACGGAGCAGCAAATTCCACTTGGATGTCACGGAATATGATTATCAGTGGGGCAGTTATTTTGCTTTTTTTGCTTGTCCATCTAAAAGACTTTTGGGCTCACGAAATGTTCGTAAAATATATTCAAGGGGATATGTCTGGACTTATCGCTGGAACAGAGGCGTATCGATATTACGCTGATTTACAGGAGATAATGTCAAATCCTTTCCGTGTAGCGGTGTATATATTGAGCTTCGTTTTCTTGTATTTACACCTGATTCACGGTTTTCAGTCATCTTTCCAATCTATCGGCTTGAAAGATGATAAACGCAAAAAATTTATCAGCAAATGCGGACAAATTTATTCTATTATAATTTGTGGCGGATTTATCCTTGTGGCTCTTTTTCATTTTATTAATAACTGTGGGGCAACCCAATGTAATGCGTAAAAAAATATGAAGAAATTAGATTCAAAAATTCCAGAAGGTCCAATAGCGGACAAATGGACGAAATATAAAGATAAAATCAATTTGGTGAATCCTGCCAACAAACGAAACATTGATGTAATCGTTGTAGGGACAGGGCTTGCGGGCGGTTCGGCTGCGGCTACTTTGGCAGAATTGGGCTACAATGTAAAAGCCTTTGCTTATCAAGATTCGCCTCGTAGAGCTCACTCTATCGCCGCACAAGGAGGGATTAACGCCGCCAAAAACTATATGGGCGATGGCGACTCTTCGTACCGCCTTTTCTATGATACTGTAAAAGGAGGCGATTTCCGTGCCAGAGAAGCCAATGTGTATCGCTTGGCGGAAGTTTCAGGAAACATCATCGACCAATGTGTGGCTCAGGGAGTGCCGTTGGCTCGTGATTACGGCGGACTTTTAGACAACCGTTCGTTCGGTGGTACGCAAGTTTCACGTACATTCTACGCCAAAGGACAAACAGGACAGCAGTTGCTTCTTGGGGCTTATTCGGCAATGAACCGACAAATTGCTCGTGGTAAAATTGATATGTTTAACCGACACGAAATGCTTGATATTGTGATAGTTGGAGGAAAAGCTCGTGGAATTATCGCTCGTGATTTAATTACAGGACAAATCGAACGCCATTCGGCTCACGCGGTGGTAATCGCTACGGGAGGTTATGGAAATGTGTATTTCCTTTCTACCAACGCAATGGGTTGCAACGGAACAGCAGCTTGGAAAACGCACAAACGCGGAGCTTTCTTCGCAAACCCTTGTTTTACGCAAATTCACCCAACTTGTATTCCGCGTTCGGGCGATTATCAGTCAAAATTGACATTGATGTCAGAGTCGCTTCGTAACGATGGACGCATCTGGGTTCCTAAAAAAATGGACGATGTGTATGCTATCCGCGAAGGACGCAAAAAACCTACCGAAATTGCCGAAGAAGACCGCGATTATTACTTAGAAAGAAGATACCCAGCCTACGGAAATTTAGCTCCACGTGATATTGCTTCGCGTGCTGCGAAAGAGCGTTGCGATGCTGGTTTTGGGGTGAATGCTACGGGCGAAGCCGTGTATTTGGACTTTTCGTCAGCCATTGAGCGTTACGGAAAAGAGCAATGTAAAATCCACGGAATTGAAAATCCTTCCCGTGAGGAAATCATCAAGCGAGGCGAAAAAATCGTTGAAGCGAAGTACGGAAACCTTTTCCAAATGTACGAAAAAATCGTTGATGAAAATCCGTATAAAACTCCGATGATGATTTATCCTGCAACGCACTATACAATGGGAGGCGTTTGGGTAGATTATAACTTAATGACCACAATACCAGGTTGTTACTGCATTGGCGAGGCAAATTTTTCCGACCACGGAGCTAACCGATTGGGAGCTTCGGCATTGATGCAAGGTTTGGCGGACGGATATTTCGTATTGCCTTACACCATAGGCGATTACTTGGCTGCCGACATTCGTACGGGGAAAATTTCAACCGATTTGCCTGAGTTTGAAGAAGCGGAACGCGTAGTGAAAGAGCGTTTGGAGTTTTTCATCAATAATAAAGGTACGCATTCGGTAGATTATTTCCACAGAAAACTCGGAAAAGTAATGTGGGACAAAGTAGGAATGGCTCGAAATGCACAAGGATTGAAAGAAGCTATCGAAGAAATTCGCGAAATTCGTAAAGATTTTTGGCAGAATGTAAAAGTTCCAGGCGGAATGTACGAAATGAACAACGAGCTTGAAAAAGCAGGTCGTGTAGCCGATTTCTTAGAGCTTGGAGAGCTTTTCGCCAAAGATGCTTTGGAGCGTAACGAATCGTGCGGAGGACACTTTCGTGAGGAATACCAAACCCCTGACGGTGAGGCACTTCGCGATGACGAAAACTATGCACACGTTTCTGTTTGGGAATACACAGGAAATCCGAACGAGATTAAATGTACCTACAACCCAAGCGAAGAAATTATGCACAAAGAACAATTAGAATTCAAAGATATAAAATTAGCACAGAGAAGTTATAAATAGGCAATAGGGAGTAGGCAATAGGCAATAGATTTTAAAAGATAATTTGCAGAAAATGAGTTATATAAGTTCATATAAGGAATTGATTGTTTGGCAAAAATCAATTATTTTAGTTAAACAAATATATAATGTAACTCGTTTATTTCCAGAAGAAGAAAAATTTGGATTGACAAATCAAATTCGCCGAAGTTCAGTTTCCATTCCGTCTAACATAGCGGAGGGCTACGGACGAGGTTCTTCCAAAAGCTATTTACAATTTTTGTCTGTTGCACGGGGTTCACTGTTTGAATTAGAGACCCAACTCTATATAGCCAAAGAATTACGATTTATTTCAGAAGAAAATAGTCAAGTAATTGAAGGTTTGATTTTTGAAATAGGAAAAATGCTTAATTCTTTAATTGTTAAACTCAAAAAATAATTTGCAAAAGGAAAAGGAAAAAGGCTTTTTATGAACTATTGCCTAACTTACAAAAAGGATACGGAAACACAGCTCACCCTATTGCCTATTGCCTGATCCCTATTGCCTTAAAAAGACACAATATGAGTAATATGAACTTGACTTTAAAAATTTGGAGACAAAAGGATAGTAAATCCAAAGGTCAAATGGT
>JAUNHN010000168.1 GCA_030523915.1 Capnocytophaga sp.
GCAGGAAGGCTCACAGGCGGGTTATATGCGATTGGGCGGTCAGTTTGGTTTTGCGTTCCTCTCCCCACCCCTCTCCCAAGGAGAGGGGTTTGAACGAACCATTGCTCACGAGCTGGGACACGGTGTGTTTAAGCTGGACACCCTTTCAAAAAAGACGAATCCAAAAAAGGCAGCTTTAAAACCCTAATGGACTACGCTAGTGAGACAGGCTTTGCCTACACCGACTGGAAACAGATTAACGACCCGAAACTGAAAATATATTTCTTTCAAGATCAGAGTGAGGGGGAACAAATAACCGATAATCTATTAGCAACTCGATTTATCGAGCGTATCAAAGCTGAAGCTTTTGAGAAAGAACAAAATCCCAAATTAAATCCCGTAAGCGATAGTTTTGCAAAAGAGCCTTCTCTGGGAGAAGTTATACTAACTGTATATAAACTTGAGGATTCAGGGTTTTATTCAGGAAACGAAAAAATTAAAACTACTGATGGAGATGAGTTTACGTTAAGTTTATGGGTAGCTGATAATTTTAATAGATACATAAGCTATAACTCTTTAATTAAAAATCTACAAAAGATTCCTGCTCCTGACCGTAAAAGTGTACGTTATGCTTATCCTTTTAATGGAACGATAAGCGGGCAGGAAAAAGAAGTCTTAAATGCTCGGGTGTTAGATTACAAAAAATTCAATGGGGTTATCTTTGTTGTTCCTAATTCTGAGGTTGTTGCATTTGAAAATAGTGTTTTGAAATTTTCTGAAAACGAAGCTAAAAAGAAAAAATGGCTTACTGCTCTTGAAGAAAATATAAAAACAGAGAATTATAAGGAATTACAAAAATATCCTAACATAGCATTGTCGTTAGCAGGCGTGGATGCCAGATTGGCTTTGTTTGAAAAGCTATCTAAACAGAAATTAACAACAAGTAATTCTATTTTAAATGCTTTCTTTGGTGATAATGTTGATAAAGAAATACTTTATGTATCTTTGCTACTGTCAATCGTAGATGATCAAAGTAAAGACCAAAATAATAAGCTCTTTAATAGATTTGTTACATCAGAGTTTGAATATATTTATAAGCAGGTAGATGATAAACAAACCCGAGTAAAACTATACAAAACAATAGGGAAATTAGCAGCTTTGTCTGATCAGCAAAATGTTAAAAACACATTTGTTAATTTAATAAACGACACTAAATTTAACGAACATTATAGCTCTTTATTAGCCTCTATATTAATGGGAATTGATGACTATAATGTAAACGAAACTCGGGTAAATTTACTGACACTACTTAATGATAATCCTCAGAATGTAGCTCCTTTAAGAAGATTGTATAATCGATTAGAGGGAGAAGACCAAGAGTATTTTAATTATTATTTGTCAAAATGGGCAAAAAATTATTATTATGATAATTACCAAAGCCTTCAGAATGCTTTGGACAGAAGGTTTCAGGCAGGAAATATTTCTTTGGGGATAGATTGTTCAAAGATAGGAATACAATATTTTAAAGATAAACATATTGCACTGAATTATATAAAAGCCTTTGGGGAGTGTTCCTCCAAAGTAGCTCCGAATTGTAATTATTTGCAGATTAAAATTCCTAATGTAGATGCTGATACTAACTATTATTTCAGCTATGGCACAAACAGATTAAGAGCAGAATGTAACAATAATAAATTCATAGGAATAGTCCATTACACCAGCGGCAAGCCTTTTTCTGATTTTGTGGCACTTTATTTTAATGAATCGTATGAATATGCGAATATTAAAGAGGGAGAAGTAAGAATAGTACCGTTATTTTGGGCTGAGAATTTTGCTAAGAAGCATAAAGAAAAACTGCGTGGGCAGGAGCTTGTAATAGCCTTAGAGACAGCTGGAGTGTTACTAACTCCTTTCACAGGTGGGCAAAGTATGACAGCTATCAAAGCGATAAGCATCGTTACGGGAGTTTCTGCTATTGCGGTGGAAATGTATGAAAACGAACTTTTAGCCATTGACGGTGGAGAAAAGTTTGTAGAGGGTGTTAGGTTAGTAAATGCTGTTGTAGCAGGAGGATTATTGATAAAATCAGTAGGAAATACAGCGGCATTCAGTTTTAATTATGAAAAAATAAGTTCATTCATAGCTGCAGCTTCATTAGAAGATATACACAATCTAAGGAATAGTTTCATTCACTTTTTAGGTTCGATTAAATCAGGAGTTATTACCCTAACTGATGAAGCGATTTTACAAATGAAAGCCTTGCTTTATGAGATGGACTTGAAGGCATCTTTTAGGCAAATAGCCAGCCAAGCAGCTGTAAAGATTAAAAACGATACTAAAGCATTTGTAGTAGCAGCCAATATTGAATACGAAATAGCCTCATTACGTTATTTAGATGCACTAAATAATCGCAATTTGTTACTTAGCCCGAGTGTAGAGATTACAAGTAGCGTAGCGGGGTATAATAAAGTAGGTATTTTGGAGGATATTTATATCCAAGAGAAAAACAATGTAAAAAGGACTAACGTAGGTATTTATACTAAAGAAGGGAAAGTTGTTTTTGCTTTTGATGAATTGGCAGAGGTAGAAGGGGAAAGAGCTAAATTATGGACAAGTATTGATGAAGCTGATGGTATATTTAATGGTAACTTCGCTACTTATTACGATATAAATGTAACATATCAAACAAATAGAGTAAGAGCTGGAGTTAGTATCTATAATCGTTCGGAAGATTTATTAGAATTTCATTTAAATATCCCTAAAGAGTTACAACAACAAGGTATTGGAAATGAAATCTTTAAAAGAGCTATAGAAGACTATTCTCCTTCAAAAATAAAAGGTTGGTGGAAGAAGAAGGATATATATTCTGATGGAGAATCTATAAATTTAACAATTTTCAAACAAAAAATTAAGGAGGGATTTTCAGAAAGAGATGCTGTATTCTCAACTCCCACAGGGAAAATATTGAAATCAAATGGATTTGATGGAGAAATTAAAGTCATTAAAAATGAAATAGATGAAGTTATTATTCATTTTTCTAAAAAATAGTTTATGAGTTTTGTATATATTGTTTCAAAAGATTTAAATGTAATAGAAATTGCCAGAAAAGAATCTGATAGATATAAATTATTTTTAGATATAGTTGATACCTCTATGTCTAATCTTAATTTAGAAAATCATTTTTTTCTTATTAATATAAATACTGAAAAATTAAAGACTAAAATTGATGATTTGCTAAAATTAAGAGTAGAAGAAAATGCAATAGATTACAAAGATAGATTTGAAGAAACAGATGTTTTTTGTGAATTTATATACAATAACACAAAATATTTATTATGCAATTCTGGATTTGACAATCAAATAATTTTTTTAATAAACATACTTAATTATACTAAAAATAATCAAAACATTTATTGTATAATTGTAAAGAATAATGAAATATTTAGGAGATTAATAAAAAAAAAATGATTTATGAATTTCAGGGAACAAAAGTAAGTTATATTTGTAAAGTTTCTGAAATGGAAGTTCTGCTTAAATTAAATTAATAATTTAGAATATTAAAGATAAATCATCTTTACGTTATTTAGACGCACTAAATAACCGCAATTTGTTACTTAGCCCGAGTGTAGAGATTACAAGCAGCGTGGCGGGGTATAATAAAGTAGGTGTTTTGGAGGATATTTATATCCAAGAGAAAAACAACAATGTAAAAAAGACCAACATAGGTATTTATACTAAAAACGGAGTAGTAGCTTTAGTGTTAGATGATACAAATGAAATTTTTGATATTTCAAAACTCAAAAAGCTAACACCGAGAGTCCCAACTGGGAAAAATCTTACGAATTTGAAGTTTGAAGATTTTACACAATTACTCTCTAAAAGTGAAATAGAAAAATTGAGCAGTACATTTGTCAAAGGCGTAGATGATATAATGAAGACTGGTGATAAAACAGGACGAATTACAGAGGATATCGCTATTGAGATTTTTAGAAAACAAGGTTATACGGTTACAAAAGATATTGGTAAATATGGATTAGATAATGGTTTTGATGTAGTAGCCTATAAAGGTACTCTTGATAACCCTACCGAAATACTAATTGTAGAATGCAAGCAAATGAAACAAAAAGTAATTAGCGAGTTTGATAATATAGCAGCCACCGCAGGTTATGACAAAGCCAGTGGTGTGGTTCTTAATAAAGCAAACCCAGAAACTGGATTGCCAACCCAAATGAGTATGGATTGGACTTTTAAACACGTGGCAACTAAACTTGAAAGTTTAGGGGGTAGTAAAACAAAATTATATTATTCTTTGGATAAAAATAAATCTATGGTTGAACGATATGTTTTTGCAATTGATAAAAGTGATGGAAGTGGTTATTTTGTAAAACTTTCGAACAACTTTCTTAAATAACTAAAATAATATGCTTACACTTAAAGAGATTTATAAAAATTCGTTTGAACATTCAATCTATATGTGCAAAAACGAAAAGGATATTAACTATTTAGCTTCATCTTTAAAGAGAAGTAATCTCATTTTTGCACTTTATTCTTTTTTTGAAGAACAAGACATAAATAAAGCCAAACAATATTTTTATAATTGTGGCTTGCTGGATGCCTTTAGAGTACGCGCTTTTAATGACGGGATGTTTGTATATGATTTGCATTCAATAGGTTATGCACTATTATCCGATAATACTCAATTCCTAAAAGAAAATTACGCACATCTTACATTTACAGATTTTTATTTGGAAGATGATACTAATA
>JAUNHN010000169.1 GCA_030523915.1 Capnocytophaga sp.
TAATGGTCAGCAAATTATCGTAAAAGATATAAATGACGATACACAACCACAAGCGGGCATTGACAATTCAACACTTGATGTTAAAGGAATGTTCTCTGTAAGCAAAGTCGAAAATTAATTATCTAAACATAATGCTTATTTAAAAGCCTAACTATATTTTAAAGTTAGGCTTTTTAATCTCAATAAATTATGAAATATTTTTATTTAGGATTTATAGGTTTTCTCATTTCTTGTAATCCAAAAGAGACTGAAATTCTTCCGATAGAAAACCCCAAATTATCTATCCCAAAGCCAAGTAATTTCCCTGATTTTAATCCAAAAATAAATCTTGCTTTTCCCACTCAATACGGTGTAGAATTAGGATTTAAACTTTTCAATGACCCGCAACTAAGCGGAGATAATTCTATTTCTTGTGCTTCTTGCCATATACAACAAAAAGCGTTTGCTGATGGAAATTCTCGTGCTATCGGTGTGAAAAATAGAGTTGGCTTGCGAAATACGCCTCCCATACAAAATATGGCATTCCTAAAAACATATATGTGGGACGGAGCTGTAATTGATTTGAAAGACCAACCGCATATCCCTATCGAAACCCACGAAGAAATGGATTCTTCAATGTTAGAAATAATTCAAAAATTAAAAGATAACACAGATTATCAATTAGCATTTCAAAAGGCATTTGGAGATAAAACAATTAATACAGAGCGTATTTTGAGTAGCCTTGCTCAATATATGTACACGTTGATTTCCGCCAATAGCAAATATGATAAAGTAACTCGAAATGAAGGAGTTAGCTTCACAGATTCCGAGCAAAAAGGATATAATACATTTCAAAATAAATGTGCTTCTTGCCATAAAGGAACTTTACAAACCGACGAATCATTCCGAAATATAGGCTTTCCGCATCATCCTGATACTGTGGAAGAACACGGCAGAGCAAGGGTTACAGGATTTTCGAGTGATTTTATGAAATTCCGAGTTCCTTCCCTACGAAATGTAGCATATACAGCACCTTACGGAAGTTTTGGACAATTTGCTACCCTAAAAGATGTATTAGATTACTTTGACCAAGGGGTTTTAAATGTTGACAATCTCGACCCAATACTGAAAAACAATGGCAACAGAATTCCTCTAACCGAAGAAGAAAAAGAAAATCTCATTGCTTTTATGAAAACATTGAGCGATGAAGATTTTACTACTCAGGCACATAAATAATCTCTCCGTTTTCGAGCTGATAGGCTGTTCCTACTCGTTTTCCTTTCTTTTGCGAGGTGTCGTTGTTGTCCGATGGCACATATTTGTTGATTTTTCCGCCTTCTTTGGTGATAATTTCCATATTGTCTTTGCCTGGATTTTTAACTACGGTGAAATCTTCTTTGGTAAAAACTTCGGTCATATTCATATTCATCACCATTGCCACCATTAGAGCTACGGCAAAAACCATCGCCACATCAAATAGGTTCACCACTACGCTTAGTGGGTCGCTTTCTTCGTTATTCCACAAAGGGGAAATGCGTTTTGTAGGTTTCATTGTACATTATTTTGGTTATAAACTTGTGATATGTAATGCAAATTATTCGATGCTTGTAAGTGCCAACGCTGTTTGAACTGCTGTGTAACCAATCCTATCATACTGACTACCAAACCTACCACCGTGGTAGCAAATACTATCTGCATATTGTATGCCATTCCCGAAATATCGCCTGCCGAAAGCCCCACCAAAGCTGGACTCATCGCAATAAGCGTCCCAATAAGCCCCAAAACAGGTCCCAATTTCGACAATGTTTTAGAGGCGGATATATCTTTATCGGCTTCTATTTCGTAATTGGTGATTAAGAATTCCGAATAAGCAAGACTTGGTTTATTGTTTAGCAAATCGCGTAAATATCGCATATAAACCGAATTATCTTCCGAAGGAATCAATCGTTTTAGCTCGTCAATGCCGTTGGGCGACAAGTTTTTAATCGTTTCGTTGAGCAATTTGTCATTTCGTTGCTTAACAATGAATTGATTATACGAACTTCCTACCAATAATAATGACCGCAAAAAGAAGTACAATAACAAAATAATATCTGGTATAAGCAAACTATTCGCTATCCAGAAGAGTGCTTGTGAAATGGTTTCCATTTGATATAAAATTTATTTTTTTAAATATTTTCTTGATAAAAATTTCCATTTAAGTCGATTGCCTATAAGTCCGAGTGCAAAAAATACCGCAAAAATCACGATAATCCACAAAAGTGATGCAATATCTATCGTTTCTCCCTTCGGAACATACACTATATTTCCGTTTGCGGTGCTGATAAGCCCCAAAACTGTTACCAAAATGCTTACTAAAAATAGCACTTCCAACCGAATTTCCTTCTCGGGAAGCAACCAACCGATTCCATAACTGAAAACGGGCAACACGACCAACGCCGCCAACGCCACCCCCAACGCTATGTTCAAAAAATCGGCTCCCGTAAAGAAAAACATCGATTGCGTAACCACATAAAACGATGCTGGAAAGATAAGCATTCCAGCATACATTTTAAGCAGTAAAAATAATTTCCCCTTGCGTGGTGTATAAATATCTTTCAGCGAAAGAAAACAAAAACTGATGTATAATAACGCTTCAAGGGTCGTTAAAATAGCTATCGTGCTGAGTACTTCGGCTTCTTTGAGCCAACTTGCCAATGCCGTTTGCGATTGTTCGGTGGCAAAATCATACACATATACGATAAAACCCGCTACAAGCAAGGCAAAAAGCACTTGATATTTAACCTCCCAGAAGCTAATTTTTAGTATCGTATTCAAAAAGATACTTATAATGAGTATATAGATGAGAATTTCCATTCAACAACTATTTTTTGCGTCTTTTTCTGATGAAAATGATAAGCCCTACAAAGGCAACCAACACGCCTACGCCTATCCATAAGCCGTTCAAATTCACTTTTTCTTTCGCACCACTCGTTTCTTCCTTGCGTAGGACTTTGCCGTCTTTGGTTTCAACGGAAGTACTTCCTGATTTGGCTTTCTGAATCTGATTTTGGTAAGCAGTTCGCTGGTTTTCAGGCAAACTTTGGGCGATATGCTCTTGCAATTTGGCATTTCCTCCTGCAAATCCTGATGCTTCAAGCCCAAAGCGTTCCACCAAATCTACATATCTATTTCTGAGCGTATTTAATTGCTCTTCGGAGGCTTTCCAGAATCCTTTTCGGGCAGTTTCGAGCATTACAGCGGTAATTTCTTGCATTGCGGCAGGATTTTCTCGCTCATAAAACGCCTGAATTCCCAAGTTTTCTTTATCCAAAATATACAAATCGTGCAGTTGATTCCAAAATTCATCATCAATTACTTCCGAACGCGTTGCTTCCCAGCCAAAAGCATTCGTAGCAAGTTCGGTAATCCCTGCTGCACTGCTTTTTCCGCCTTTGAGCATATCTTTTATATACTTCGGATTGAAGATTGTAGCCCGAGCTTCCACGCCTAAGGCTTCTTTCAGCTCCTGCATACGCATACGATTGTGATTTCGGTAATCGGCAAGGTACGCATCGGGGTCTTTGCCTGTTACTTTTTTGATTGCGGTGTTCATTCCGCCCATAAATTCAAACACGTGGTCAAGGCTCAATGCTCCCCAAGTGTTGTTTTGACGCGGTTGGATAAGCACATCGGTATTTTGCAAAGAGGCTTCAAAGAGAGCTGCTCGGTGGTCGCCCCATTCTTTTTCTACGCCATAAACCGCCCCCATATTGTTGATATATACTTCGGCGATGTCGTTTTGCGTTTCCCATTTGTCGCTTGCGAGCATCAATTCTTTTGTTCCTGTGCTGTATCCGCCACCAAGTCCACCGAAGATGCGTTGTTTGGCAAGTTCGCGAGCTTCTTTCGGCGAAATACCTTTCTCTACCAACGCCTTTTCGATGCTTTCACTGCCTTTGCTCACCTGATTTTCAAAGCCTTCATCGGTAGCCGAAGCCGCCATTTCAATCGCTTTGGTAAGCAAGAAGAGTCGCGAAGCCGCCAAATCGCGGAACTGCCCCGAAGTTTGTATCACTACATCAATACGAGGGCGTTTCAGTTCGCTACTTGGTATCAAACGCAAGTCGGTGATGCGTCCAAAGCTGTCGCGAAGCGGTTCTACACCCAGCATATACAATGCCTGTGCGATAGAAACCCCTTCCGTTTCGATAAATTCGCTACTCCAAAAAGTATAAGCGATTTTCTTCGGATATTCGCCGTGTTTTTTCAAGTAAGTTTCAATAATATTTTGAGCTAAGGCTACTCCCCTATCCCACGCCACTTCTGACGGTGTCATTTCGGCGTTAATCGAATACAAATTATGCCCCGTTGGTAAGGCTTTGGTGTTGGCAATTGGGTCGCCACCTGATGACGGAGCTACATAACCGCCTTGCAAAGCGTTAAAAAGCACTTGCAACTCCAATTCAGGGCTTTGCAATAAGGCTTCTTTGTATTTTACAACATTATTTATCGTTCTATCAATCTCAACAATGGCTCTTGCACGATTTTTTTCTTCTTTACTGAAAGAAGGCTTTTTCATTGCAGCCAAATCAGGCATTTTTGTAGCTTGATTTTGATTTTTCTCTTCCGCAGAAGCATTTTTTTCTGTTACATTTGATTGTTTTTCACTTGCAT
>JAUNHN010000170.1:0-1350 GCA_030523915.1 Capnocytophaga sp.
TGGCTCACAATGGGCAGGTGTGTTACCTGCGAAAGTTGCTTAACGATAATTTCGACAATGAAAAAAGGCGAATCCGCATTTTGGACGGCAACAAATTCGGACGAAAATATATCTATACACGAGGCGAAAACAAGCTTGTTTATTTAGGTAAAATGTACCTAAGACAACGTAATGATTACGCTGATATAGGCGTGGATTTCATCGTAGTACTTCCGCAAGAAGTGGCAAACCTACACCGAACAGCCCAAAACGGCATAGAACGATTTTATAACATCGAAGCATTTATTGATTTTTACAAATTAGCAGGGAAAAGGTATAAGATAACTGCCCCCTAACCCCCGAAGGGGAATAATAATCAAGTGCGAATAACCCCATTTTTAACGCACGGAAGCCCCTCTCTTTCGGAGAGGGGTTGGGGAGAGGCTTGTGAACAAAATAAATTTCAATCAGACGGGCGGTTTTCCGCTGGACACGGACATTTTAAACTTTATGCAATCGTCCTACGACCTATTTAATTCGTTGGGCGAGGTGGCAGGTAATTTGGCGATTCTCAGAGGGTGCGAGGTTACGGGCAATTCCGTAGCCAATGGCGTGGTGTATATCGCTGGTGAGGTATTGCCGTTTCGTGGGGCTACGGCTTCGGAAAGGGTAGTTATCCGCGAAGAAAAACGCTCTTTGCCCTTTGAAGACGGCGAAAGCAAAGAGGTAGAAATCACCCGTTATGCGACTTTCGGCAACGGAACAACGACCTACCCTTGGGCAGATTTTAAGCGGTTTCACAATTTGCAAGAACTCAAAAAATTGGTTTTTGACGAGGAAAATTCGGTAGAAAAACGGCTCAGAAAATTGGAAGAACGCGTAACGAAAACCATTCCTATCGGATTGGTGGCGATATGGGACAGACCTGCCGACCAAATCCCCCAAGGGTGGGTAGAACACACCGAACTGCAAGGCTACACGCCTGTGGGGCAAAAGCAAAACGATGCCGACTTCGGGCAACTCGGCAGAACGCTCGGAACGAAAACCCATAAATTAACCATTGCAGAAATGCCAAGACACAAACACAAACAAGGTTCGGAGGCTTTGCATAACAGATATGGAGGTGGACGCTTGGTTGGTACAAGAACCTACTTGGAGGGAACTCATCAGACATTTGAAGATGCTAATACATCGGAAGAGGGGAACGACCAAGCTCACAACAACATACAACCCTCTCGCATTGTGCGATTTATCCGTTTTGTAGGATTTTAAAAAGATTAGGAGTCAGCAGATTGGATTTAGCGGATAGCGTAGAGACGCAATGCTTTGCGTCTATATCACAAAACATTGAACCATAACATTGAGACGTAA
>JAUNHN010000170.1:1450-4573 GCA_030523915.1 Capnocytophaga sp.
TGAGACGTAAAGCATTACGTCTCTACGCTAAATCCTATACGCTAACACCTAATCCCTAACAACTAATAACTAAAAAATATGACAGCAAAAGAAACTTTAAAACAATGGTTTTCAAACCTTAAAAAGCCGAACCAGCATCAATTTTGGGCGTGGTTAGATTCGTTTTGGCATAAATCGGAAAAAATACCGATGACGCAAATTGAGGGCTTGGACAATGCCCTGCAAGGGGTGGCTTCGGATACGCAGTTCCAGTCGCACCTTACCGATGTAGACGCTCATAAGGCGTTGTTTGACCGAAAGGTAGACAAAGAAGATGGCAAAAGCCTCATTTCGGACACCGAACGAGCCAACCTACAAGAAAATACAAACAAACGAGTGGTAGATTTTACCATTACGGGCGATGTAAATAAGGTTTTTACGCTCATCTACCAAGACGGTACTACTGCGGTGAAAAACTTTTCGGACATCGTAGGCGGAACGAGTGCTGATGTGATGCTCAACAGTCTGAATTTTAACAAAGACACAGGCGTACTTACGGGCGTACGCTCTGACGGGCAACAGCTTACGGTAGATTTGAACGGGCGATATGCGTTGCTCGACCACTCCCACACTTGGAACGATATTCTCAACAAACCCGACGACCTTGTTTCTGAAGCTCCGAATGACGGAAAGGACTATCTGAGGAGTTTTAACGCTTGGAAAGCCTTTACTGGGTGGCAGTTCACAGAACTCGGTCAAGAAAACTTGAATGATATAAAACAAGCAGGGTTTTATGGCAAATACAATTCGGGTGAGGCTACTGAGGCTCGTAACTATCCGTATAATGCAATTCGTGGAGGACATTTGTTAGTACTTCCGATGACCTTGAATGCAAGTACATTGACGGTTTTTCAGGTGTATTTTTCGGCAGGAACACAGAATCAAGGCGATTATACCAATACGGGAAGAATGTTTTTCAGGGCTTTTGTGAACAATGCACAATGGTTACCGTGGGTAGAGTTTGACGGAGGCAAAGTGCATAACTTTACAGCAAGTACGCAAAACTTAGCACAGGCGTTCAACAATGCTTTCCCGAATAACGAAAGTACTTTTGTTTTGAAACAAGCCACTACCATAACGATACCTCGTTCAAGGCAAGTAGTTAGGTACATCAAAGCTACTGAGGCTGATATAACCTTTGTAGGAGCTTCGGGAGTGAATGTTGTAGGTAGTGGTATTGTAAACGCTCCTAAGGGAAGTTTGATTTTAGTAGTGTGTTATGACAATGATGCTTATGTTTGTTGTGATAGCAAAGATAGTTTTGTCATCGACATCACAGCCAATACAACCCTAAACGAAACGCACATCGGTAGGACACTACGTTTTAAAAACACGGCGGGAATTTCTATTGATATTAGTGCTTTGCCTGACGGGGCGATGCTTTCGGGTGTAAAACACTCGGGCAATGGTACAGTAACCATAACAGGAACAACCGCACCCACTACGGATAATGTGCTTAATGCCATAGCCAATAGCAGTTTTTCCCTTGTAAAGAGCAGTATAGGAACGTCTAATTTGTTAATGAGTAATAAATAATGAATCCGCATTTGTTTTATGAGTTTGGGAAAGATAGCACCATTAAGTATAGGTTTGATATTGTTATGAAAAATTTTAAGGAAATATTTTCTATTCAACCTATTGATTTTTTTTATCTGAATGTTAGATTTCCAAATGCTACAAATAATACTAATATTTATCCTATCAGAAAGCAAATTTTATCACAAAATGAATTTTCACTCACTTTTGAAACAGAATATACTGAATTAAAAATATCTGCTTTCAGATTGAGAAGACCTAATACGATACCTTATTTTAGTTATTCAGCATCTCATAACAATGTGGTTGTAGCTAATTCTATAAATGGTAGTGCAGATGGAGATTATGCCAATCAAATGCTTTATTTTAGAGACTACTCTACAACAGCGGAAGCTCTATCAACAAACAACATTATAATACAAGCTCAAAATTTTTGAAAATGAACGCAACGCAATTTTGGCAGTTTGGATATAAAAAACAGTTAGAGAATATTTTTAATAATCCTATTACAAGAGACCAAACTTATTACTTTACAACATATCATATTGTAGGAAACTCTGAAACAATAGCTTTGCAGATAGGAGAAATACAAAATATAAACCTTACGGGCAATGTTTTTCAGGTACACATACCTAATTTTGATTATAGAACACAGATAGATGATAGTGTTTTTTATTCAGGGTTCACTCCTAACACAGTTGTAATGTTTGAAAGTGTAAATGCTTCGGGACAAACGATGTACAAAACTTTTGAAATAGACATACCCGAAGTCAATAACCAAAGTCCAAACTCAAAGGTTTTAACATTTGATTTAAGAGAAACTGTTTTGGTTAAAAATTCATTATTAGGATATAAAGTAGCTGTTAGTCTATTTCCTGAATATGTTTCAGGAAGAATAGAGGTAACAAAACAAATACAAGGAATAACAATAACAAAAATAAATTAAATACTATGAGAAAACACATTATTAGATTTTTCAGTTTAGACTATGTTGTCTTTATGTTTGGACGACAAATTTCTTGGACACGTTCGGCAAATGTTATCTTTCCATTGATAATTTTAAGTGGAATGTTTTCAATGATTTCATCAGATGAAAAAGTTTTTGAAATTCTAAAATTCATTTTGTATGGAATGTTAATTTTATCTGTATTCTTTGGTTTTATTTATTTCCGAATAAAACCTTTAAAACAAGCAGATTACGATTATTTTGATGAAGTACAACGCTTTATTTGGGATTATCGCCATACAGGAAGTGTCGGTGAAATTAAAAACTATACACCGCAATGGGTATTTTGGGTCAATCCTATATTGTTTATTTTGACTTTATTACTTTGTATATCAATTTATTAAACGTATGAAAAAGATTCAATTTTTAGTCATTCACTGCACGGCAACGCCCGAAGGCAGGGAAGTTTCGGCAGAGGAGATTCGCCGTTGGCATTTGTCGCCTCCTCCCAAAGGACGAGGCTGGAAGCAAGTCGGTTATACCGAAATGATACACCTTAACGGAGCTATCGAAAAACTCGTAGCCAATAACGAAGACAGCTA
>JAUNHN010000171.1 GCA_030523915.1 Capnocytophaga sp.
TATCAATTTATTTCGCTTATTAAAGGTTGATACTCTGGACTTTATGAGTGAATTGCATAAATTAACGAGCATAACCATTGATACGGTCAGTAGCGTAAAAAGTCTGCCCAATTTGGATAAATTAGAAAATCCGTGCGATATAAACATTGTTTCTTGTAAATCCTTGGACGATTATAACTCACTCAAAACCAGCACAATGGTAGAAGCCTTACGCATAGAAAACGCACCGAATACATCAAGCGATGAATTTTTGCCAATTCTTGAAAATCAGCACATTCGCTATGTGAGTATTCATTGCAAAACGGTCAAAATACACACAGAAGTCAAAGAATTGATTGAAAAATTTGCGAAAAAATCGTATTTGGAAACACACCGAACGCAAAGTGTTTTTTGATATTTTGACACATTGTGTCTTTCATTATTTTTATTAACTTTGTAAAATAAATAATCGCCTGTCGGTGCGACCGACAAAATGATGAAAACACTTAAAGAAATTCGCACTTACGAACGAAATAAAAGTGTGGCTTCAAGTTTATGGCAAGTCTTTGAATTTCAAGGCGAAGGCTTTCCTGCGTGGGTCTATGATGAGCAACGCATTGCACGAAAACTGCACGAATTTGGCTTTTCTTTGGGCGAAGAAGATTATTTATACATTTGCCTAAATGCCGAACTTGACGAAAATCAAATTGTTTTTAGCCATTTAGATTTTGATAAATGCACGCTGTATGCCGATTTTGGGGCAAATCCAAGTCAATTTAATGCGTTATCTTGTGAAAATCAGCGAATATTTATTCAAAATATGATTTTTTCGGTGTTAAAAGCCAAAACTTCACCCCAAATGGTGTATTTATTAGCAAAAACCGAGCAAGAAGTCACAAAATACGGCAAAAATATTAAGATTTTGCATAAAATAAAGGAAACTTCTGCCTATATGGTGCGTATTTTTTATCAAATCAACCCTGACGAAAAACCGCTTTCGCTTAGCGAGAAAAATGGCGGCGTGGCAATCATTGAATACTTGGATAAAAAGACCCACAAGACCAGTATTTTTACTTATCCGTTGTATTTTTATGATGATATTTTTTCGCTGATGAATACCATTACACTAAAAAACAACTCGTTGATTATCAAGCCCAAAACTTCTTTTAGAGCCGAAATAGAAAATAAGCACTATCAAACGCCATTAGTTTTTGAGTTATAATAACAATAGGCTACCAACCACAAAGCGTTTTTTGATATAAAAAAAGAGTAATACGATGATTAGCAAAGCATTAAATAATCTTTTAAAAGAAAAAAATATTCACATAGATACAAAAATTCCTAAGGATATTTTTGATAGTAAACAAAATCACATCATAGCGTTATTTAAACAGGCTGGTTATGAGAATTTACACCGTGAAATCATTTTGTTTTTATGTTTTTTTGATGAAATTATCATAAGTCATAAAGGCTATACGATTGAATTTAACATCAGCAAAAAACTGCAATTTTTTACCAAAGATGAAGTTTCGTATTTGGAAAAAATCAGCGAAAAAACATTATTTCCTATCGGTATTATGCAATCAGGCTGGTACGACCTTTTTGCCGATGAAAATGGTGCGGTTTATGCCATTCATATTGAAGCCGATGAAATTATTCTCTATGGCGAAACACCATTTTTGGCACTTGAAAATATCCTAAAAAACAATAAGTTGCAAAGTCTAAAATTATAAACACAGCGTCTTTCAATATTTTGACACATCGTGTCTTTCAATATTTTTTATAACTTTGTAAAATAATTGCCTGTCGGTGCTACCGACCAAAATTTGGAACTTTGGCGATGTTAAAGAAGTTAAAAACACTACATCTTTCATTATTTTAATTATCTTTGTAAAATAAAATAAATCGCCTGCGGTGGCTCACCGCTCGGTGCTACCGACCGAACCACCTATGGACTTTGTAAAAAAAATAATTAACTCTGTAAAAAATAGCTATTATGGAAATTACAAATATAAATCAGTTAGACTTAAATAAAACTTATTCGTATGCGGATTACCTACTTTGGAAATTCCAAGAGCGAATAGAACTTTTCAAAGGTAAAATCCTAAAAATGTCCCCTGCTCCGAGTAGGAAACATCAAGAAATTGCAGGTAATTTATACTCTGAGATAAATATACTTTTTAAAAATCAAAAATGTAAACTTTATTTTGCCCCTTTTGATGTGCGTATTCCAAGAGAAAGCAAGGAGGATAAAGAAATTTTTACAGTAGTTCAGCCCGACCTTTGTGTGATTTGCGATGAAAGCAAATTAGACGATAGAGGCTGTATAGGAGCTCCTGATTTGGTCATAGAAATTCTTTCTCCTGGCAACTCTAAACGAGAAATGAAAGATAAATTTAAACTCTATGAAGAGGCAGGAGTTTTAGAGTATTGGATAGTAGACCCAAACCAAGAAAGTGTGCTTATAAATGTTTTAGAAAACGGAAAATATAAAACTCTGAACCCTATTGTAGATGACGAAATTACCTCTCCTATTTTCCCAAATCTAAAAATACATACAAACGATGTATTTAATACATAAAAAACAAAGTGTCTTTTTATTAATTTTGTAAAATAATCATCCGACTTAACATTAAAATAAATTTATTTATGAGTAATTCAAAAAAATCCCCATTCATTCAGCAAAAAATCGCTGAAATCAAAAGTAAATTGGCTCGTCCTTGTACTGCCTTTGAAACAGGTGGTTTTCGTCCGACTGGCGAACGCACCGAAAGCTGGATTGGGCGTGTGTTCCTGTGTCGCCCCGATGAAGCCAAATCCGTAACCGACAAGCACGGCAAACCGCTCTACGCCTTGGCTCAGTTTTATCTGCCTGCCCTGCCTTATGTGCCTGAGAGCCTAAAACACATCACTTATCTGACGGTGTTTATGGGCGAAGAATTTCCCTATGTTAAAGGTGAATACGGCATAGATAAGACCGATGAAAACGGCGAACAATACTGGGAAATGCACGCCGAACTTGGCAATAATGGCGACGGCTGGCTTATCCGTGAATATACCGCCGATGACGAGCTGATAGAATACGAATTTGAAACTTTGGAATATCCCAAAGCATTGCCTTTAAAAGCAAATTATATTGCCGAAGATTATCCAATGTGGGACGGTGGCGGTATTCCGATGGACATAGAAGATGAAATTTGCGATTTAAAAGATGAATATGATTTGGACTATCACGATGACATCAAAACTGCACATAGTTATCAGCATAAATTTGGTGGCTATGCGTCTTTTTGCCAATCGGGGGTGGATTTTTCAGATGATGACAATGCCGAGTTTGTCTTTCAGATTTCATCGGACGAAAAAGCCGAGTTCAATGTCGTGGATAGCGGTAGCCTAATGTTTGCCCGTACCCCTGACGGCAAATGGAAATTGTATTATGATTTTTATTAGACACAAGGTGTCTTTTGATATTTTTTTGATACAATAAGAGCATCACCAAAGTTTGGAACATTGGCGATGTTAAAGAAAATCCGTGTCTTTCATCATTTTTATTAACTTTGTAAAATAATTGCCAGTTCGTGCTACTGACTAAATAGGAGAAAAATATGATAACAAAAAAATTAAAAACCGAGATTTATCACGAAATTATAGTCTTTTTAGAAGCGTATAAAACTGAAAATACCCAAGTTTTAAAGGAACGCTTTGATATACAAGGCGAATTTTTGGAAGAAATCTATGAAATGCTTGATTTTGTAAAAGATAAAAACGATTTACAACTTTTTTCCATTGAAGAAATGGACGATGAAGTATTGGGTTGTAAAAATCTAAATCTTTTTGATGAAGAAGAATATTTTGACCCTGATGAGCCTACTATTTTGGTGGAATGTTGCCTATATTTAAATAAAAAAAGAATTGCCATCATCGTAGGTGAGTATAATAATGATGACACTTTCCCTAAATTTTTGTTTCAATATTTTGATATTTGATAAATAACCTTGTCTTTGAACACATTGTGTTCTTTTGTTAAAATAAAAAACCGCCTGTTCGTGCTACCGACTTGTAAAATAATCCGACATTTAATCAAAAAGGTAAAAAAGATGACTATCATTGCAGAACTTCAAAAAAATAGATTGATTGATGATTTAAGGCAACATTTAATTTTCAATGAAAGTGAATATTTACATCTGATAACTATTTTGCAGACGATAAAAGCGGATTTAAAGGGCAAAAATCATATAGACAAAACCGTTGCGGCGTTTTTATATGAAATTCCAAAAATGCTTTATATATGGCTTTTTCGCCTAAAAGAAGACACTTCATTTTCTGATAATGATATGCTTGAAAAATTGGAAAACGCTTGTATTGAGATAGATACGATTATTGGCGAAGAAATCTTTTGGGCAGACACCAATGCCTTTTGAACGCACAGCGTTTTTTTGATATTTAAAATATTCGTTTTGTAGGGGCTAATCGTAATTAGCCCAAAATGTATAAAAGGGCAAATTGCAATTTG
>JAUNHN010000172.1 GCA_030523915.1 Capnocytophaga sp.
ATAGCTTGCTTTGCCTGAGCTTCTGTCCCTGTAAAACAATGAAATATCCCGAAAAGTTTATCATCTTTCTCAGCTTCAAGTACTTCAAATATTTCGTCAAAAGCCTCCCGACAATGAATTACAATCGGTAAATTATATTTTTTTGCCAAACGAATTTGCCACTGAAAAGCCTCTTGCTGCTCTGTCAAAAAAGTTTTATCCCAATATAAATCAATCCCAATTTCACCAATAGCACAAAATGAATGCTCGTGCATTAACTTCTCTACGTGAGCCAACTCATCTTTATAATTCTCTTTTACATCGCATGGATGTAATCCATTCATTAAGAACACATTATCAGGAAAATCTTTTTTCAAAGCAAACATACTTTCGGTATGTGAAGAATCAATAGCTGGGACAAAAAAACGAGTTACTCCTAAACTTATCGCACGTTGCATCATCTCATTTCGGTCTTCATTAAATGCTTTACTATATAAATGTGTGTGTGTATCGGTTATCGTCATTACAAAATATTTTAATTTCAGTTGCAAAAATACGTTTTTTCATTAAAATTATTTTGTCCAATTATCTTTTTCTCAATAAAAAAACAAAACAACACATAAGTTATTGATTTAAAAATAATTAAAAATAACACAAAAAAATAGTATTTTTGCACCTTATTTCATCATTATAAAAACAAATATGACTTTAAAAAATTTACTCACTCAGCAAGGTTACGTTTCTATTCCATTGACATCAACAATAACACAACATTTTGAAATTCAAGCAAAAATAAATGGAATAGAAGGCAAATTCATACTGGATACGGGAGCTTCAAATACTTGTTTAGGGTTGGAAAGTATTGAACATTTTGGGTTAGAAACTGAATTTTCGGAAATAAAAGCCTCAGGAGCAGGAGCAAGTGAAATGGAAACCCAAATTTCCAAAAAAAATAATTTGGAAATCGGCAAATGGAAATGCCACAAAATAGCTATCGTTTTATTTGATTTGACTCACGTGAACTACGCTTTAATACAGCACAATGCTCTTCCCGTACACGGAATCATCGGTGCTGATGTACTTAAAATGGGTAAAGCTATTATTGATTACCCCAAAAAGAAATTATATTTAAAATAATAGAACTTTTTTTGAAAATTTTGTACGAAAAACTAATCTCTTACCATTTTTTTAAGTAAATTTGCACTTGTTTGAGGCAAATTTATTTCAACTATAAGTTTATAAATTATTAACACAATGAAAATAAGAAAATTAGGAGCTATTGATGTGGGTTCAAACGGGGTTCGGCTTTTGATTGCCAATGTATTAGAATCGGATAATCAGCCACCTATGTTTAGAAAAAGTAGTCTAATTCGTGTACCGATTCGTTTAGGAGCCGATGTTTTCTTGGACAAACAAATTTCTGAAGAAAACATCAATCGCCTTTCTGACTCTATGCGAGCTTTTGATTTATTAATGAAAGTCAATAAAGTTGAAAAATATATGGCGTGTGCTACTTCGGCTATGCGTGAAGCCTCTAACGGACAGCAAGTTACAGAACAAATATTAAAAGAAACAGGAGTTCATATCCGCATTATTGATGGCTCGGAAGAAGCCAAAATCATTGCTTCAACCGATATTTATTCTTTAGTAGAAACACAGGACAAAGCCTATCTATACATCGATGTAGGGGGAGGAAGTACCGAATTTACAGTTTTTGTTAATGGGCGAATAGAGCATTCTCGTTCGTTTCCAATAGGAACTGTACGCCTTTTGGACGGAATGGTAAGCTCCAAAATGTGGAAAGAAGTCGAAAATTGGATTAAAGAACATACCAAAAATATTCCACTAATAGAAGCCATCGGTTCAGGAGGAAATATCAATAAAATCTTTAAAAATTCTGAGAAAAAAGAAGGACAACCACTTTCATACAAATATTTAAGTAATTATTCCAAATATCTTTCGTCTTTTACTTACGAAGAGCGAATTCGTGTTTTAGGATTTAACCCTGACCGAGCCGACGTAATTCTCTACGCCTTACAAATATATATAAGTGCAATGCGATGGAGCCATGCTAAGAAAATTCACGTACCTCGAATAGGGCTTGCAGACGGAATTATTAAAACAATTTATTACAACAACTAATTAAAAATCAATAATATAATGAAATTAGCAGTTATCGCACACGACGGAAAAAAAGCCGAAATGGTTTCTTTCTTGATGAAAAATCTAAGTACACTACATTCGGCTAACATTCAAATTATCGCTACGGGAACTACTGGGCAACACGCTCAAAACGCTGGATTACAAGTAGAAAAAGTGCTTTCTGGTCCCAGAGGTGGTGATGCTCAAATCGCAGCCCAAATCGTGGAAGGAAAAGTTCAAGGTGTGTTTTTCTTTAGAGACCCACTCGATAAGCATCCGCATGAACCTGATATTCTGATGCTTATGCGTATTTGTGATGTTCATAACATTCCTATTGCTACAAATCCTGCTACTGCCGAATTAGTTCTAAAAGGATTGGCAGAAGAAAATAAAAATTAATTAATTAATTTTGGAAAACTGTCTATTTTAGGCAGTTTTTTCTTTTGAATAAATTAATAGTCTCTTCATTTTTGATTTTTTACACTTCATTTTTTGATTTTCTGAAATTAAAACCTATATTTGTCAGCAATAAATTAATTTAAAATGAAAAAAATACTCTTATCTACATTCGCTATTTTTTCACTTAGCGTGTGTTTCGCTCAATTAAAAACACCTAACGCAAGTCCAAAATCATCTATAAATCAAACTGTTGGACTTACAGAAATCAATGTAACCTACTCTCGCCCTTCTGTAAAAGGCAGAACCGTTTTTGGAGACTTAGTTCCTTACGGAAAAATTTGGCGTACAGGAGCCAATGCAGCTACAATTATTGAATTTTCCACAGATGTAACTTTTGGAAATACCGAAGTAAAAGCAGGAAAATACGCTTTATATTCTACGCCCAACGCCTCTGAGTGGAAAGTTTTCCTATATGCTGATTATCAGCTTTGGGGCGACCCTGGCAAAAACTACGATGCCAGCAAAGTAGTCGCTGAAACTATTGTAAAACCTCAAAATATCAGCCCTAAAGTAGAAACTTTCTCCATAGGATTTGATGAAATAAAAAATAATGATGCGTTACTTACGCTGGCTTGGGACAACACTTTGGTAAAAGTTCCTATTAAAGTAAACACCCGTACAGCTGTTATGGAAAGCATCGGCAAAACGATGAATGGACCTACTGCAAGTGATTATCATAGAGCGGCTAACTACTATTTTGAAGAAAATATTGACTTAGACAAAGCCTTAGAGTGGGCTACTAAAGCTGCGGAGCTAAACCCTACCGCTTATTGGGTTCTAAAACTTAAATCAGATATTCAAGCTGCCAAAAAAGATTACAAAAATGCCGTAAAAACAGCCGAAAATGCTCTTGAAGCTGCCAAAAAAGCTGGAAATGAAGGTTATGCCAAAACAATTCAAGAAAATATTAATACTTGGAAAAAGAAATAAATCCACAAAACGAGTTGAAAACATAACAACTCGTTTTTTTTTATTTCTAAATCTTTCAAATCCGAAAGAATTAAAATTTATTTCGGCTTACTCCAAAATAAAAGATAAAAAAGTATTTTATTCAAAAATAATTTGTATCTTTGCACCAAGATAAAGAATTACAAATGGAATTAAAAGAAAAAACTATCGGAGAAATTGTAGCTGATGACTTTCGTGCGGCGGCTATTTTCAAAAAATATGGTATTGATTTTTGTTGCAAAGGCGGAATAAGCATTACCGAAGCCTGTGGAAAGAAAAATATAGACGAAAACCTGCTTATCAATGACCTAAACGCTATCCCAAAAGGAAATGACCAAAACCTAAATGTAACTGACTGGCCTTTAGACCTTTTGGCAAACTACATAATGCGTATGCACCACAGCTACATAAGAGAAAAAACACCTTATTTATTGCAATTTTTAGACAAACTTTGCCGAGTACACGGCGATAGACACCCTGAATTATTGGAAATAAACCAACTATTTACCGAAAGTGCCTACGATTTGGAAAATCATCTTGAAAAGGAAGAAAACATTTTGTTTCCTTTCATCGGAAAATTGGTGGAAGCAAAGGAAAACAACCAGCCTTCGCCAGTGGGGCATTTCGGTACGGTAGCCAACCCAATTGCTATGATGAAACACGAGCATAGTGCTGAAGGTGAGCGATTTGAGAAAATAGCCACTCTCACTGACGGATACAACCCTCCTGCCGATGCTTGTAATACTTATCGGGTAACTTTTGCTATGCTCAAAGAATTTGAAGAGAATTTACACCAGCATATTCATCTGGAAAACAATATTTTATTCCCAAAAGCAATCGCTTTGGAGGCTCAACTGAACTAATTTAATACCAAAATCTGCTTGAAATATTCAAATTCAGGCAGATTTGTTTGGTTTGAATCAATTTATTTCATAGATTTGTCCTAATGAAAAAGAGAATTT
>JAUNHN010000014.1:0-23251 GCA_030523915.1 Capnocytophaga sp.
AGTAATATATAGAAATATTTGAATTAAAACAATTTGTTTGGAATAAAATAGAAAACTATTTGAATAGAAAGAAAGTTGCGTATTTATAAAAAAAACAAGAAGTGAAAAGAAACCCCTTTCACCTCTTGTAAAAACCAAATAAACACACAGTATAACACTTATATCTTTTTGAGTTGTTGTTGCATCATTTTGATTTGGTCTGTCATCATATTTTGTTTGTCGAGCTTTTTAGCCTCTGCCAGCAGTTCCTGAGCTTCGCGTTTTCTACGTTTTTGAATCATAATTCCAGCCAAGCTCAATTTTGCCATTGCCTGGTCGTAACTCATATTTAAGCCTAATTGTAGTGCCTTACGGAAGTATTTTTCGGCTTGTGTAAGGTTAATTTGCGAGTAAATGATGCCGTGCAAATAGTTATAATAGCCTTGTTGTTTTGTAATTAAAGCCGTTTCGGGTTCTACGATTTTACTTAGCCATTTTTGTGTTCCTGCAAAATCCTGCTTACGTAAACGTAGGAACGCCAATAGGATAAATTCATTACGGAAATACAAAAGTATCGGCACCGCTGCAAGGAGTATTAGTGCGATACCATTACCGATGTTGCGTTGTGTAAATTGGTACACTGCGTAGGCTATGATAAGTACCGCAATGGCTATTTTCACATATTTGTTTTGTAAATATTTCATTGTTTGATTATTTTAAGTGGTGCAAAAGTAAACAAATTAAAGTATAAAATAAAATTGTGTGATGATTTATTTTCCATCTCGGTCTACTTTGATGCGTTCGGGGCGGTTTGCCAATTCCCACGCCAGAGCGAAAATGAGTTTGGTGCGGTTTGTCATTGCCTCGAAGTCTATTTTATCAATTGTATCGGTATGTTCGTGGTAATCGTCGTGAATGCCATTGAAAAAGAATACGGACGGAATACCATATTTGGCAAAGTTATAATGGTCGGAGCGGTAATAAATCTGCCAAGGGTCATTGCGGTCATCATATTTGTAATCCAAATTAAGTTGTGTATATTTTTTGTTGACAGCCTCGTTAATATTATGCAATTCGGAACTGAGCCTATCTGCCCCGATTACGTATATATATTTGTTATCGGTATGTAAATTATCGATACGTCCTATCATATCAATGTTAATGTTTGCTACGGTATTTTGCAGGGGATACAACGGATTTTGTGTGTAATAATCAGAGCCGTACAGTCCAATTTCTTCGGCTGTTAGTAACAGGAATAATAGGGAACGCTTCGGGGCTTGTCCTTGCTTTTTAGCTTCGTTGAATATTCGAGCCAGTTCCATCACGGCTACTGTACCCGAGCCGTTATCGTCCGCACCGTTGTAAATTTTGCCGTAATTCATTCCGATATGGTCATAATGAGCCGAAATTACGATGATTTCTTCAGGTTTTTCGCTTCCTTGTACAAAAGCCCAGATGTTATCAGAATCATCAAACCGATTGTTAATGAAAGTTTTAGGAACAGTTTGATACCAGCCCGTTGCTTTCGGCGGAAAAGTAATTCCTTCTTTTTCAAAATAACTAACGATATATTGAGCAGCTTTCTTTTGACCTTCACTGCCTGTCATTCGTCCTTGCATAGCGTCAGATGCTATTACATTTAGGTTGGATTGTAATTGTTGTTGCGAAATTTTGTTTAGAAACACGGATAGGTTTTTGTCCTCGTTGTAAATGTCATTCTTCTGAGCGCTACAACTTATTATCCATAAAGCTATAAATGCAAAAAATATTCTTTTCATTTTCAAAAAGTTAGTTTTATTAATGGGTACAAACTTAATAAAAATTATTGAATTCTGTAGAATATCAAAAAAATTAAATTTTATTTATATATTTGCATTTTGAAAATCAATTTACTGATAATGTTACGTGAACAACTGAAAAATTTATTTCCTGACCATATCGAAGAACCGCTTCCAGAGCAAGAGGTATCTACTATTTGGCTTCAGGACGAACCCCTACTCTGCAAGTACGAAAAACGCAAAGGCAAACCCGTTACCATCATAGAAGGATACACAGGAGCCGAAGCCGATTTTAAAACCCTTGCAAAGGAGCTAAAAACTTTACTCGGTGTAGGCGGTTCATTTAAAGACGAAAGCATTATCATACAAGGTGATTATCGCCAACGTATTATGCAATTCCTTAAAGACAAAGGGTTTAAAGTAAAACGCGTCGGAGGCTGATTTGCCCCAAAGAACAAACAAAATACTGCATCACAAAGAACAAAAAATACAACAATATGAAATTATTAGAAGGAAAAACCGCAATTATAACAGGAGCAAGTAGAGGCATCGGGCGAGGTATCGCCGAAGTTTTTGCTGCACACGGAGCTAATGTGGCATTCACTTACAGTTCATCGGTAGAGGCTGCTCAAAAATTAGAAGAAACCTTAAAAGCCAAAGGCGTGAAAGCCAAAGGCTACCAAAGTAACGCAGCAAGTTACAACGAGGCTCAAACACTTGCTGATGAAGTAGTAAACGAATTCGGTAGCATTGATATTTTGATTAACAACGCTGGAATCACGAAAGACAATTTGCTAATGCGTATCTCCGAAGAGGATTTCGACAAGGTGATAGAAGTGAACCTAAAATCGGTTTTCAATATGACCAAAGCGGTACAACGTACCATGCTGAAACAACGCAAAGGTTCTATCATCAATATGAGTAGCGTAGTAGGTGTAAAAGGAAATGCAGGACAATCCAATTATGCTGCTTCAAAAGCTGGAATAATAGGTTTTAGTAAGTCCATAGCTTTGGAGTTAGGTTCACGTAATATCCGCTGTAATGTTATCGCTCCAGGCTTCATCGAAACGGAAATGACCGCCGTATTAGACGATAAAGTAGTACAAGGTTGGAGAGACAGCATTCCGTTAAAACGTGGTGGAACACCTGAAGATGTAGCCAATGCGTGCTTGTTCTTAGCCTCGGATTTATCTGCCTATGTAACAGGACAAGTACTCAACGTAGATGGTGGAATGCTTACTTAGAAGCAATTAAAATTTTGATAAGTCATAAAAACTATTTACTTTTGCCCGATGCAAATGAAAAAATACATTATAATAGGTTTAGTAGGAGCGAGTTTACTTAGCTCGTGCGGGGAGTACCAAAAGGTATTAAAGTCGTCTGATACAGCGACTAAATATGCTATGGCAGAACAATTATACAAAGATGGTAAGTACAAAAAAGCTATCCGATTGTTCGAGCAAATATCAAACAGCTACGCTGGGAAACCGCAAGGTGAGCGTGTTCTATACATGTCCGCTGATGCTTATTACCAAAGCAAACAATATATCCTTGCTGAATCTCAGTTTGAACGCTTCCGCAAATTATACCCAAGGAGCGAAAAAGCGTTAGAAGCATCGTTTATGGAAGTAAAATCGGCTTACGTGGAAACTCCTATATATAGCGTAGACCAAACCCTTACGAACCAAGCCCTTGAGAAGCTACAAGATTTCTTAGACCGATACCCAAACTCGGAATACTCAAAAGAAGCTAATGAAATGGCTATAGACTTGCTTACGCGTTTGCAGAAAAAAGAATTTGAAATCGCTAAGCAATATGACCTAATCCGTGATTATCAAGCTGCTATCAAATCTTTGGATAATTTCCTGAGTAATAACCCAGGTAGTATCTACAAAGAAGAAGCTCTTTACGTACGCTTACATTCGGCTTACGAATGGGCTATAAACAGCGTAGAAAATAAGAAATTAGAGCGACTAAACATTGCCAAAGAAGCGTATGAAACATTAATAAAATCATATCCCGAAACTAAATTCAAAAAAGAAGCTGAAAAAATGCTTGAGAAAATAGAAACATCTTTAAAAACTTACTCATAATATTAAAAATACAAGCTATGGATTTAAAAAAGATTGACGCCCCAACCTCTACAATTACATACAACCGAAGTGCGATTGAAGCTCCAACTGAGAATATCTACGAAGCAATTTCTATCATTGCAAAGCGTGCTATGCAAATTAATTCTGAAATAAAAAAAGAATTAATCGAAAAGCTAGATGAGTTCGCTACCAGTAATGATAATTTGGAAGAAATATTTGAAAATAAAGAACAAATCGAAGTTTCAAAATTCTATGAAAAACTTCCAAAACCACAAGCCATCGCTATTAAAGAGTGGTTAGAGAACAAAATTTATTATAGAGAATCAAACTAATTTGACAAAAAAATAACTAATTTGTCAGTATTTCCATAAGTATGGGCTTTAAGCAGTAAGCAAAACGGAGCTTATTACTTAGAGCCTTTTTCGATACAAACCTCTTATAATCAGAACTATGAAAATAATATTAGGCATTACAGCAGGTATCGCTGCTTACAAAACACCTCATTTGGTACGTTTACTTATAAAACAAGGACATCAAGTGAAAGTGATTATGAGCGAAAGTGCAGAACAGTTCGTTACTCCACTTACATTGGCTACTGTGTCCAAAAATCCTGTATTTTCTTCATTTACAACTTCTGATAATAATTGGAATAATCACGTGGAATTAGCTCTTTGGGCTGATGCCATGCTTATAGCTCCTGCTACTGCAAATACTTTAGCAAAAATGGCTTATGGGCAGTGTGATAACTTACTTTTGGCAACATATCTTTCTGCGAAAAGCCCCGTTTTCGTAGCTCCTGCAATGGATTTGGATATGTACGCCCACCCTACTGTTAATGCCAATTTAGAAAAATTACAATCCTTTGGGAATCATATCATTCCAGCTACATACGGTGAGCTTGCAAGCGGACTTGTAGGACAAGGTAGAATGGCTGAACCCGAAGATATTGTAAAATTTATTGAAAAAACACTTTCAGATAATTGCCCTCTGAAAGGAAAAAAAGTGCTAATTACCGCAGGTCCTACGTATGAAGCTATTGACCCTGTGCGTTTTATCGGTAATTTTTCTACTGGCAAAATGGGAATTGCCATAGCCAATGAAGCTGTAAAACAAGGTGCGGAAGTACATTTGGTATTAGGTCCTTCAGCCGAAAAAAATATCGACAAAAACATACATCTACATCGAGTAATAAGTGCTGAGGAGATGTACCAAGCTACTATAAATCAGTTTGATACAACTGACATCGCTATACTTTCTGCTGCCGTAGCCGATTACACCCCGAAAACAAAAGCTCCCGAAAAAATTAAGAAAAAAAATACGCATCTTACCTTGGAACTTGTCAGTACAACCGATATTCTCGCTACATTAGGCAAACAAAAACAACAACAAATTCTAATCGGTTTTGCTTTAGAAACTAATAACGAACTTGAAAATGCTAAAAGCAAATTAAACAAAAAAAACTTAGACGGCATTGTACTTAATTCGCTGAAAGACAAAGGAGCTGGATTTGGCACGGATACCAATAAAATTACATTTGTTACCGCTAACACCGAAAAAACATTCCCTCTAAAAGATAAAACCGAGGTTGCTAAAGATATTTTGCAAGAAATCTTAGAAATCTATGAATCTAAATCTTAGAATATTTTCTTTTTTTGCTCAAAATTATCAAAATATTGATTGAAATTCGTTTTTCTTGATGTCGTAAAATTGGTGTAATCCATTGTTTTTAATTGTGAAATAATTTGGATTTACTTGCTTTATTTCTTCTATTTTAAAGGAAGAATGATTTTGATTTCCAAATCAATATTTCAGCCATTTCCAAATTTCTTTGTATGTGGCTTTTTTGCCATACATTAAAATTCCGATACGATAGATTTTGGCAGCAATTTTTATTACTCCCAAAAAAGTAGCATACAACAACCCTACCGAAATAAGCACTTCCCACCAAGCCACACCAAAAGGAATACGCATTAGCATCACCACAGGCGATGTAAGCGGAATGTATGACAATACCACCGAAACCGTTCCGTGAGGTTCTTCAATTACCGTGAAAAAACCTACATATACAGCCAAAATAAGAGGTAACAATATAGGCATCAGAAATTGTTGTGTATCAGTTTCGTTATCCACCATCGCTCCGATAGTAGCGTAAAACGAGCTATACAACAAATATCCACCGATAAAATACAACAAAAAAGCTACAAACATCTCCATAAAAGGAAATTTAAAGAAAGCCAATAGTATTTCCGAAGTCATTTTATCGAAACCCGTTTTGCTTATTAGCACTTCATTAGTAGAAGCGGGATTTACGTCCAAAAATGTAGTCAAAACAGTCATCAAAAAACCACCGAAAACCATCCAAATCATAAACTGAGTAATTCCTGCCAATGAAGTACCAAATATTTTACCCAACATTAGTTCAAACGGCTTTACTGAAGAAATAATAATTTCTATGATTCGATTTGTTTTTTCCTCAATCACACTACGCATAATTGAGTTCCCATAGATGATAATAAACATAAAAATCAAATAACCTGCCAGCCCTCCTATCACGATTTTGATAATACCATCAAGCTCTGAACTTTTCTCTCCTGTGAAATTTTCTAAGGAAATTTTCACTTGTACTTTGGATTTATCAATTTGCTCTTTATCAATGCCTTTGATAGTTAAATTGTACTGAAATAGTGTATTTTCAATTGTATTTGATAACTGATTAACGAGCGAAATATTGGGAGATTCTTCTGTAAAAAATTCTATTTGCTGATGCCAATTTTCGTCTTTGGTTGGCGGAATGTATAGCAGTCCGTACATATTTTCTGCCAATACTATCGCTTTTGCCTCGCTCACGGTGGCATTTTCCAAAAAAAGAAATTCTACTGCCGAAGTATTTTCAAAACTATCTGTAAACCGAAGACTTTCATCCAAAACGGCTATTTTTCGCAAATTGCTTGTATTATTAACATTGGTCAAATATCCTACCAATACTCCAAAAGCCACCACCAGTAGCGGACTCAAAAACGTCATAATAATAAACGATTTATTACGAATTCTATTCAAATATTCTCGTTTTACTATTATCCATAAGTGTTTCATATTCTATATTTTATGTGATAAATAATTTATTTTTCTCTAAATTCAAAAATTATTTTTTTAGCTCTTTTTCCTTAATCGAACGTATAAAAATTTCATCAACCGAAGGAATTTTCTCTACAAAGTGCATTACTTCTGCTTTTGAATTCAAAAACTGTAATAGTTCATTAATTGTTTGATTTTCAGCCTTATGAATATTAACCTTTAATCCATCATACAGACTTCTGAAATGAGCTTCTTCCACCGTAAAATATTGCTGTAAATCAGCCAATAAACTCATTTTATAAGATTCGTCTACCTTTAAGCCGACTTCATACAAATTAGTTTTAAACGACCGTTTAATATCCGATAATTTGCCTTCCAAAATTTTTTCTGATTTGTTAATCAATGCAATATGGTTACACAATTCCTCAACCGATTCCATTCGATGAGTAGAAAAAATAATTGTAGCTCCTTGCTCACGTAAGTACAAAATTTCGTCTTTAATAATATTGGCATTAATCGGGTCAAAACCACTGAAAGGCTCATCAAAAATAAGCAGTTTGGGCTGATGAAGCACCGTTACCATAAATTGGATTTTTTGAGCCATTCCTTTGGAAAGTTCTTGTACTTTTTTATTCCACCAATCGCCTATTTCGAGGCGGTCAAACCAAAATTTAAGTTGTTCTTTGGCTTTTTCTTTGGACAATCCTTTAAGTTGAGCCAAATAAAGAGCTTGTTCGCCTACTTTCATTGTTTTATAAAGTCCGCGTTCTTCAGGCAGATATCCTATTTGAGCAATATGTTTGGCTTGAAGCGGTTCTCCATCAAAAATAATTGTCCCCGAATCGGGGAAAGTAATCTGATTCAAAATCCGAATAAGCGACGTTTTACCCGCTCCATTAGGACCAAGAAGTCCAAAAATACTTCCTTTGGGAATATGAATCGAAACATTATTTAGTGCAGTATAATTTCCGTATTTTTTTGAAATATTTTCTATTAAAATCATTGTAAAAACCACTGTTGGAGGGCAAATATAAACAAAAAGTAAAAACCTTGAAAGTTTATTTGTAAATTTCCAAAGTTAAAAATTGAAATTATTTTCGTAACTTTGCCCCATAGAGCAAATCAGCTTATCGCTATTTATAGAGGAAAGTCTGGACACCAAAGAGCAACATAGCGGGTAACGCCCGTCCGCCACAAGGCGAGGACAAGTGCAACAGAAAGCAAGTACAGTACGGCTGTAGTGAAATCAGGTAAACTCTATGTGGTGCAACGCCATGTAAACCAGCTTTTGAGGGTAGCTCGCCCGATGCTGGAGGGTAGGCGGTTTGAGTTTGTAAGTAATTGCAAATCAAGATAAATGATAAGCATCTTGCTTTACTAAGTAAGAAACAGAATCCGGCTTATGATTTGCTCTTTTTTTATATTATGCTTTGTCTTTAAGTAACGGTACAAACTGAAAATCACCGTATTCGGTTTTGTGAAATTCCTTTTCTGAAATACGCTCAAAGAGTGTCATCACTTGTACCTCACTTCCCACAGGAATCACAAGCCTCCCACCGATTGCTAACTGAGCCAGTAACGCCGTAGGGACTTCAGTAGCTCCTGCCGTTACCAAAATTCGTTCAAAAGGAGCTTCCATAGGCAAGCCTTTGTAACCATCTCCGAAATACATTCGTGCAGGACGAGATACCAATTTAGGCAATAATAATTGGGTTTGTTTAAAAAGTTTCTGTTGCCTTTCAATGGTGAATAATTTCACACCTAAAAATAACAAAATACTGGACTGATAGCCACTTCCTGTTCCTATTTCTAATACTTTTTGTCCTGGACTTACCTGCAATAATTGTGTTTGGAACGCTACTGTGTAAGGTTGTGAAATAGTTTGTCCTGCTTCGATAGGGAAGGCTTTGTCTTGATAAGCATGTGCCTCGAAACTACTATCCATAAACAAATGTCGCGGAATGGCACGGATTGCCTCCAGAACATTGGCATCGGTAATGCCTTTTGTTTTTAATAAATCGGCAAGCTGATTGCGTAATCCTTTGTGTTTTAATGTATCTTTAAGAGGTAGCATCGTTACTTATTCATAAAATAAATCAACGGCAAAGTTCCTGCTTTTTTTCTAATTTTAAAAATTGGAAAATACGAAAATTTGTTTATAAAGATTTTTTTGAATCCTAAATTTTGTTATCTAAAAATGAAATAACTCATTGATTTAAAACATATACATTTATACCAAAATATTTATAAATTAGACAATTAAACAATGTTATTTTAAAAAATTTACAATTTATTGACATATAAAACTTTTTGTTATAAATAAAACATTTGTTGTTTTATTTTCAATTATATCAAAAAATAATTTTATATTTGCCCTATTAAAATGAAACGCAAGAAGAGAATACATTTTCTCCTTATGATTTCCTAACTAAAATATTTATTAAAAAACAAATAAAAACGTATGAGAGTAGCAGTTGTAGGCGTTACTGGAATGGTTGGTAACGTGATGTTAGAAGTGTTAGAAAAACGCAATTTCCCCGTAACCGAACTAATTCCCGTGGCTTCAGAAAAATCCATAGGTAGTAAAATTTATTTCAAAGGAAAAGAACATTCGGTAATAGGGTTGCAACAAGCCGTTTCGCTGAAACCCGATGTGGCTTTATTTTCGGCTGGAGGCAGTGTGTCATTAGAATGGGCTCCAAAATTTGCACAAGTAGGTACTACGGTGGTAGATAATTCATCAGCTTGGCGTATGGATACAAGCAAAAAATTAGTAATTCCTGAAATCAATGCTGACGTACTTACCAAAGAAGACAAAATCATCGCTAACCCGAATTGTTCTACCATTCAGATGCTTGTAGCCTTGGCTCCACTTCAAAAAAAATACGGAATAAAACGCATCGTGGTTTCTACCTACCAATCTATCACAGGGACTGGGGTAAAGGCTGTAAAACAACTTGAAAATGAATACAAAGGCGAACAAGGAGCTATGGCTTATCATTACCAAATTCACCAAAATGCCATTCCGCACTGCGATGTATTTGAAGAAAATGGCTACACAAAAGAGGAAATGAAATTGGTTCGTGAAACAAAAAAAATACTGCGTGATGATAGCATCAATGTTACCGCAACGGCTGTACGTATTCCTGTAATAGGTGGACATAGCGAATCGGTAAACGTAGAATTAAAGTCAGACTTTGATTTAAATGAAGTCCGCCAGTTACTTGCTAATGCTCCTGGACTTATTCTTCAAGACGACACTAATTCTAACTCCTACCCAATGCCTCTATATTCAAAAGGAAAAGATGAAGTGTTCGTAGGGCGTGTTCGTCGTGATGAATCGCAACCTAACACTCTGAATCTATGGATTGTAGCCGATAATTTGCGTAAAGGAGCCGCTACCAATACTATCCAAATCGCTGAATATCTAATTGCTAATAAATTGTTATAACATACATTTATTTTATCTTTATTATAATCAAAGAGGTTGCCTTTTCAAGCAACCTCTTTATCATTTAAACTATTTCTTTTTTCTAAGTTCAATTACAGTAATTTCTGGCCAAATCCCTACTCGTCCAGGAAAAGCGTGATACCCAAATCCACGATTTACATTTAATTTTTTTCCCTCTTCTTCATACATTCCTCCCCAATATTTATAACTCCATTCTGATGGACTCCATCTTACAAGTCCTTCTATCTCAATACCTACCTGCATCCCGTGTGTATGCCCACTGAGTGTTAGCTGAATATTTTTGTTTTGAGGTAACACCTCGTATTCCCAATGTGTTGGGTCATGGCTCAGTAAAATTTTAAAATCCTCATCTGCAACATTTTGCATTGCTTTTTCTAAATCTCCATATTTTGAAAAACGTCCATAACCCCAGTTTTCAACCCCAATAATGGCTATTTTTTCTCCATTTTTCTCAATATAGCGATGGTCATTTAAAATTAAATCAAAACCCATTTCTTGCTGAATTTGCTTTAATAACTCAAGATTTTTTGCTTTTTCCGTAGCATCTTTCCAAGAAGAATAATCTCCATAATCATGATTTCCAAGTATAGAGAATACACCATCTTTGGCTTTGAGTTGCTTAAAAATATCTTTCCAAGGAAGTAATTCGGTTGCTAAATTATTTACAATATCACCCGTAATCATAATCGCATCACTTTTCTGCTGATTAATCAACTCTATTCCGTGTTGTATTTTCTTCCTATCATCAAAACTACCACTATGAATATCAGATATTTGAGTAATTTTATAACCATCAAAAGCATCTGGTAAATCCTCATAATATAAGGTATATTTCCATACTTTATAATTATACTTGCCTTTGGTAACTCCATACACAACTGATACAAAAGGAATAAAAGCCAAACTCAAAGCTAAAAAACTCACGAATTTTCTTCGGGAAGGAAATTTTGGTTTATGAATATTTTTCTTACGAAATAATGAAACAAGCACTCTTTGAATGTCTTCCAAAAATAACGTAGAACTAACTACGAAAAGTGTTATAAACCAAGTAATTAAAGCTCCAAGCGAATATTGTTGCAAAACAGTCCAAACAGCTTTATCTCGTAAAAACCATTGCACTACCACACTCGCTACAATCAACACAGATAACACAAAAAATACTCCACGAAGTACTTTGGGTACTTTAAGCGTTTTTAAAGCCTGATTAACATAAAATGTAAGTAAAAAATAAATTATTATGAATGAAATTAAAATAGTCAAAAACATTTTCCTATCAGATTAAATTTATTAATGTAACTTGCCTTAAGCCCTGCTGCTCATTATAGTTTTGATAACCTCAACATTGGAGATAGGACGTACATTTTCATTCAAAAACGCTTCTGTATTGAACGAAAAAGGCTTTTCGTTAGGAACTTGCTCAAATACAGTTGCCGAAAAATGTACATCAGTAAATCCAGCAGCTTTGATTTGCAAAATAGTTTGAGAATTGATGCCTCCACCAGGCATAATAGTAGGTTGCCCTTCGGCAATGACATTCAGTTCTTTAAGAAGAGAAAGTCCTTCCACAGCCGATTTTTTTCCGCCAGAAGTCAAAATACGTTTCACTCCCAATCTTTTTAAAATTTTTAATGCTTCTATTGGATTGGGTGTACAATCAAAAGCTCGATGATAAATAAAATCTATATCACCCGCAGCTTCAATAAGCTGTTTTGTACGCTCTTCATCAATGGTGTTATCGGCATTTAAAACGCCTGTAACCACTCCTTTACAACGAAGTTTTCGGCAAAATTCAATATCACGAAGCATTACATCAAACTCCTCATCAGTATAAGTAAAATTTCCACTTCGAGGACGGATAAGCACACAATTTTCGATGGTAAGTTCGTCCATTATTTTTTGGATAAGTCCGTAACTTGGCGTAACACCTCCAATTCCCAATTCACTACATAATTCGATGCGATTTGCTCCAGCCAACTGAGCATTTCGGGCTGATTCAAAGGAACTTGCACATATTTCAAATGTCATAACTAAACCGATTTTAATAAATTTTAGTTTAATAAAAAATTCGGTGCAAAAATACAATTATTAAATGACTATTTTTCTATATTGGCTATCCTAAAAACAAATATTAATATTTTTTTAACAAAATAAATAACATTTAACTACAAAACATCTTATTTTTAACGATATTCGTGAATTTCACTATGTAAAAGTCAATGAAAATACTCTATTATTAATCAATTAGTTACGCAAAGGTTTACCATTTTGTAACATATACTGAATACGTTCCAAGGTTTTTCGTTCGGTACAAAGAGAAAGGAACGCCTCTCGCTCCAACTCTAATAAGTATTGTTCAGAAACTAAAGTAGGCTCAGAAAGGTCTCCACCAGCCATTACATAAGCCAATTTGTCTGCTATTTTTTTATCGTATTCCGAAATATAATTCCCTGTATTCATTGAATCTGTGCCTACAAGAAAAGCTCCAAGTAACTGTTTTCCAAGCACTTTTATATCATTTCTTTCAATGGGTTGTGTATAGCCCATTTCGGCAAGAAGCTGAGCGTACTTTTTAGCCTCTGCGATTTGTTTCATTTTATTAACCACCACTATATCTTTGCCTTTTTGCAAAATATCCATATCAAAAGCCTCATACGCTGATGTGGATACTTTCGCCATTCCTATGGTCATAAAATATTCTTGCAAACGGTTTAGTTCTACATCATTTTTCCGTAAAGAATCTGAGGCTCTTAATGTTAGCTCTTTGGTTCCGCCACCACCTGGGATAACTCCCACGCCAAATTCCACTAAACCAATATATGTTTCTGCCGCAGCAACTACTTTATCGGCGTGCAAACAAAGTTCACAACCGCCACCCAAAGTCATCCCGTGAGGAGCTGCCACAGTAGGTATTGATGAGTAACGCATACGCATCATTGTGTCTTGGAAATATTTGATAGTCATATAAAGTTCGTCGTACTCCTGCTCTACTGCCATCATAAAAATCATTGCTATATTTGCTCCTACCGAGAAATTAGCTCCTTGATTAGCTACAACCAGCCCTTGGAAATCTTTTTCTGCTAAATCAATAGCTTTGTTAATCCCTGCAAGTACACCTCCTCCTATGGTATTCATTTTGGAACGAAACTCCAAGTTCAAAATTCCATCTCCTAAGTCAATGATACTTGCTTCGGCATTTGCCCATATTGTTTTTGTAGGACGAATATTATCCAAAATGATAAATCCTTCTTGTCCTAATTTTTTGGTATATTTTTGAGCTGGGATATCGTAACAGTATGTTTGTCCGTCTTTTATAGTATAAAACGATGTATTTCCTAAAGAAATCATTTTTTCAATCCAGCTGGCTGTTTTATAACCTTCAGACTTCATCAGCTCTACGCCTTGTTCTATCCCAATGGCGTCCCAAATTTCAAAAGGACCATTACTCCAGCCAAATCCAGCTTTCATAGCGTCATCAATACGGAATAATTCATCAGAAATCTCAGGAATACGATTTTGAACATAGGCAAAAAGTGCTGCAAAGGTTTTTCGGTAGAATTCACCTGCCTTATCCCTACCTTTAATCAATACAGGAAAACGTTCAAGTACATTTTCTATGGATTTGGTAAGCTCCAATGTAGGGAAAGAAACTTTTGCAGAAGGCTCATATTCCAATGTATTAAAATTCAACTCCCAAATTTCATTTTTACCAGTTTCAGAAGTTATTTTTTTATAGAATCCTTGTTTTGTTTTTTCACCAAACCATTTATTTTCTACCATTTTCTGAATAAAGTTAGGCAATCTGAAACTATCACGAGCTTCGTCATTCGGGCAATTTTGATAAAGCCCATCAGCTACACGAACCAATGTATCTAGCCCAACCAAATCAGCTGTACGAAATGTAGCCGATTTCGGTCTGCCGATTACCACACCCGTCAGTTTATCTACCTGCGAAGCCGTGAGACCAAGTGTCTCTATAATATGGAAAATATTCATAACCCCGAATATACCTATTCTATTTCCGATAAAAGCAGGTGTATCTTTAGCTAAAACAGATGTTTTTCCTAAAAATTTTTCGGCATACGAAAGCAGAAAATCAACCACTTCTGGCTTACAATCAGGACTTGGTACTACTTCAAAAAGTTGCAAATAACGTGGTGGATTAAAAAAGTGAGTAACCGCAAAATGTTGCCTAAAATCTTCACTTCGTCCTTCACTCATAAAAGCTATTGGAATTCCCGACGTATTTGAAGTAATAAGCGTTCCTTTCGTGCGGTGCTGTTCTATTTTCTCAAAAACAGATTTTTTAACGTCCAAACGCTCTACTACCACTTCAATAATCCAGTCTACATCTTTGATTTTGGCTATATCATCTTCTAAATTTCCTGTTTGGATTCTATTTGCAAAGCTATGATGATATATTGGCGAAGGTTTTGATTTTAAAGCAGTTGCTAAATTTTCACTCACAATACAATTCCGTACAGCTTTATCCGTCAATGAAAGTCCTTTTTTGGCTTCTACCTCATTAACTTCCTTGGGAGGTATATCCAATAACAACACTTGCACACCTATATTAGCAAAATGACAAGCAATACCACTCCCCATAATACCTGAGCCTATAACGGCTATTTTTTTTATACTTCGCTTCATAGTTTTAGAATTTGGTAAATAAATTCCTCAAATCACTTTATGTACTGACAATTCTCCAAAGGTAAGAAATATTTTAAAAAAATCAAAAATATTAATGCAAAAAAGGCTTACAAGTTTTAATTCTGTAAGCCTTATAATATTCTAAAAACGAAAAAGTTATTTATGAAAATAACTTCCCGAAGAAATTTTTACGTTTCTCATTCATTTCATCATTCAAGTGATAGATATCATCTGACACCTGAGTTGCTGAATTATCCGTAGGAGAGAATGACATAGCCGATGCGGAAAACAAATTATCACCTGCCTCAGACATAATCCCTATCACAAAATCAAGATAATCTTTTCCTTGTTTTGCCAAATAATTTTTGAAGAAACGACTACTCAACTCCATTCCTCCAATTCTTTCTAACTTCGATAAAGTTTCATAGAATGGTGCTACATAATTCTCTATCACGCTAGTAGGAACAGACTTTCTTTTTCCAATATAATGCGTGATATTACCCATTACATCTTTACGGATTTCAAAATCGGTAATTACCCAATAATATTCACCTGATTTTGCTAAGTTTTTCACAATTCCGATAAAATTATTTCCTTGTTTTAGATTATCCCATAGCATTTTGAAAACAATTTTCGGCATATCAGGATGACGAATTACATTATGAGGTTGCCCTATAAGTTCACTTATTGTATATCCAAAAACTTCTGAAAAAACATCATTTACATCTGTAATAGTTCCATAACTATCTGTTTCACTAATGATAATTTTGGACTTATCCCAGTTTACTTCCTTATTAATAGGTGTCGGTTTCACAATTGTTATCATAGTTATTTATTTGAGATTTCTTTACTATTATTTTTTTTCAATCAATATACTTAATTCTGTATAAATAGCCGCTCAAAGAAACTTTTGCGTTTCTCGTTCATTGCATCGTTTAAGGCATAAATTTCATCTGAAATTTCTTTGGTTGTATTAACGGGAGTCATAGGAACTTCTTCATAAAGAATTTCTCTTTTATTTTTCGCCATAATATCAATCACAAAGTCAATATAATCCTTTCCTTCTTTATCTAAATAATTTTTAAAAAATCGACTGCTAAGCTCTATACCTCCTATTTTTTCCAATTTTAGCATTGTTTCATACAAAGGGGCTATTTTATTATCAATCACCTCATTAGCCACAGCCTTTCTACGAGCGGTATAATTTTGAATATTCCCTTGTACATCACGTCTCATCTCAAAATCTGTAATCACCCAATAATATTCGCCTGATTTAGCCAAATTCTTGATAACTCCTACAAAGTTATTTCCTTGTTTTAAATTGTCCCATAACATTTTAAAAATAAATTTTGGCATATCAGGATGACGAACAATATTATGAGGCTGTCCTATCATTTCAAAAGCAGAATACCCACTCACATCACAGAATACACTATTTACTTCTGTAATTCTTCCAAAGCTATCCGTTTCACTAATAATAATCTTTGACTTATCCCAAGATACTTCTTTGTCTATCGGAATTGGCTTCTTGATTGTAAGTTCAATATCTTTATAATTTTTTATCATAATGAGTTTAGTCTTAACTTTGCAAAGCTAAGAAAATAAAAAATACACCACAAATATAAAAGTATTATTTTTTTGCTAAAATTATTGACTTAATTAACAAATATTTTAAAAAACAAAGCAGGTAAACACATTAAAAAAGTCGTTTTCTTATAAAACGACAGCCTTTTTATGTAAATTTTATTTAATATTGTGTTTTTTTAAATCATTTGAGCTAAGTAATAAAAATTATGATAAATAGACATCATACGCCAAAAATTTTTTGATAAATCAGCACATTTTTAAATTTTCCGTGCGAAAAAAACCAATCTTTTTTAATCCCGTAAGATACAAAACCCATTTTCTCAAAAATATGACTACTTACATCGTTATCCTCTAATACATAAGCTATTAGCTGATGTAAATTCAAGTATGTTTTGCTATAATCCATCAATTTTTCCAAAGCTCGCTGCCCATATCCCTGCCTTCTATACGCATCCAAAATAGCAATCCCTACACAAGCACGCTTATTTTTAGGGTCAAAATCATACAAATCAACACAACCAACAACCTGATTATCAATCGATGAAATCACATAACGAAATTGCTTTGCTTCATAGATATCTTGCTTTGCATTTTCTATATATGACTGTAAAATATGTCTTGAAAAAGGGAGTTGCGTTTGGCTAATTTCCCATAAATCTTCCCGATTCTCAAGGTCGTATAAAAAGTCTATATCTTCTGGCTCTAATGCTCTTAATCTACATTTTTCCATTTCTGAAATCAAAATTGACATACTTTTATGCAAAACACTTATTTAAAGTTTGTTACGAATTAAATTTCTTTTTCGATATCACTTTGAAAGACAAATGTAGCAGGCCCACAAAGATATACACGATTGTATGTATCACCCTCTTTCTCAAAAAAAACTTTTAAATCTCCTCCCAATGTTTGCAAATGTATTTCTTTTTTATTCGTTTTCCCTATATGATACATTGCGATAGCCACAGCTGTGGCTCCTGTTCCGCAGGAATACGTTTCGTCTTCCACACCTCGTTCATAGGTTCGTACTTGAAAAGTATTATCACTCAGCTGATTAACAAAATTAACATTCGTTCCTCCTTTATCATCATAAAGCTCTCCATATCGAATTTTTGCCCCTTCCAACTTTACATCTATATCTCTCAGATTATCAACCTGTTGTACGTGATGTGGCGAACCTGTATTAAGAAAAACATACTCCTTGTTTACTCTAATTTCAGCTACATCGCTCATTTGTAATTGCACCTGCCCTTGCTTATCAATTCGTGCAAAATGCTCTCCATCAGTAGCTATAAATAAGGCTTCACCATTAATTATTCCTAATTGTTTTGCAAAAGCAACAGTACATCGCCCTCCATTGCCACACATTGAACTCTGTTTTCCATCGGAGTTATAATAAACCATTCTAAAATCATAATTTTCAGCATTTTCTAATAGAATAAGTCCATCAGCTCCAACTCCAAATCTGCGATTACACAAAAAAGCCACCAGATGCTGGTTTTCTTTTGGGAAAAATTGACTTCGATTATCAATCATCACAAAATCATTACCCGTACCTTGGTATTTATAAAAATGTATTTTCATACTGATTATCAATATGCTGTATTAAAAATAATTCAAAATCTCTAAAATCCAAAAAGCAAAAGGAGAAGCAAAAATAAGGCTATCCAATCGGTCAAGTAGACCTCCGTGTCCAGGTAATATTGTACCACTATCTTTTACGTTAGCTTGCCTTTTGAAACTTGATTCCACAAGGTCTCCAATAGTTCCCGTAAATACCAAAACAATCGCCAAAATTATCCATTGCCACACTTCTTTACTGCTATAAAGAGCTATTAATGAAGATGTTACAACAGCTCCTATAAGCCCTCCTACGAAACCTTCTATTGTTTTTTTAGGGGATACACGCTCAAAAAGTTTGTGTTTACCAAATGATTTTCCTACCAAATATGCAAAACTATCACTCGCCCAAATAATACACAAAAGCCCAATCATCGTGAGTTGTGCGTCTGCTATCGAATAGGCTGTAACAATTTCCCTTTTATAAATTAAAGGAATAAAAATACATCCTCCACCAATATATAACAAGCTGATTAACAGCTTATATTTATTATCGCGAAGCCTAAGAGGTGTTTTCTCATAGAAAAGTATCAGTGTCAAATAAACATTCGTAAGAATTACAAACAAAGAAAACAAATACAACGGAAAATCACCCATTCTCAAATGGATAAAAAGCCACCAAATGAATAAAAAGATAATAAAAACAGATAACCCTGTGAGTCTAATAAGCCTTTTAAATTCATACAAACAGATAATTCCAAAAGATAAGAATAGAAAATCAAAGGCTCCTACATCCAGCATAATAGCCGAAAGCAAAAGGAAAATATAAATAAAACCTGTAATAGCTCTTTTAAATAGTTCGTTCACAACTTACTGATTTTCAATTGATAAATCTTCTAACAGAATAAGATATGTCTTTTTATAAGTCCCTCCATAATTCATTATATCGTTTTGGCTTTTGTTTTCTTTAAAACTGCGAAGCGTTACCAAACCTGTAGGTTTTCGAGTGTATTTCTGATTAATTCCTCGCATTCCTTCGGTAATATCACGTACCATTTGGCTCGTTTTTGCAAATACGATGAATGTCTCTGGAAGCTCCTCACTTCTTTTCTGTTTCAACTGATTAGACGAAAGCATTATTCCTCCCAAAGTAGTTATTAAATACTCACAATCAGTAAGATATACATTTGACATTTCTATATTCGATGTAAAAAGAGATTCGTGTTCTTCAAACATTTTTTTTACATTTTCATTAGAATAACTCATTTTTACATACACACCTATTTCTTTTAGTATATTGCGAAAAATTTGCTGTACTTCAAATTCAGAAGTACAATATATAAACTTTCCTCCGTTTTGATTAAATCGGATTGCAAATTGCTCATCTGCAGGTAAGTTTTCATCAAAAACTGAAGGTAGCCCTGAATCATTATCTTTATTTGATTCGCTATTTTTTGTACTAAATATTTTTCTAAATAAATTCATTAATTTACTACATTTTTAGGTAGTTATATGCATTTTGACGGGTAAAGATACAAAAAACTTGATTGCTTTTCAATTTACAATCAAGTTTTTTATAAATTTTGTTTATATTTTACATTTCTGATTTATAAAAAAACAACCAAAATTCATTGTATATTATTTATTTTCAGAAAGTTGAGTTTCTAAATCATTAAATTTACGCTCACCAAAAATATTTTCTAAATCTTCTTTAAAAATAACTTCTCGCTCCAACAGAAGATTAGCCAGAGTTATTAATTTATCTTTGTTCGTTTCTAAAATATGAATTGCTCTTTCGTATTGATTTTCAATAATTTTGGAAATTTCTTCATCAATTAAATGTGCTGTTTTTTCACTATAAGGCTTCACAAATCCATAATCGGACTGACCCGAAGAATCATAATAGGTTAAATTTCCTACTTTATCATTCAATCCGTAAATAGTTACCATTGCACGAGCTTGTTTGGTTACTTTCTCAAGGTCACTTAACGCTCCTGTCGAAATCTTGTCAAACATTACTTTCTCGGCAGCACGTCCCCCTAAAGCAGCACACATTTCATCGAGGATTTGTTCTGTTCTTACTATTTGTCGCTCTTCGGGCAAATACCAAGCAGCTCCTAATGATTGTCCTCGAGGAACTATCGTTACTTTTACAAGCGGAGCAGCGTGTTCCAAAAGCCAACTCACCGTAGCATGTCCCGCTTCGTGGAATGCAATCGCTTTACGCTCTTCAGGAGTTATTATTTTGGTTTTCTTCTCAAGCCCTCCCACGATTCTATCTACTGCGTCTAAGAAATCTTGTTTATTTACCGCTGTTTTTCCTTTTCGAGCTGCAATTAATGCGGCTTCGTTACAAACGTTGGCTATATCAGCCCCTGAAAACCCAGGTGTTTGTTTTGCCAAAAAGTCAATATCAAGAGTTTCTGCCGTTTTGATAGGACGCAAATGTACTTCAAAAATACGCTTACGTTCATTTAAGTTAGGTAATTCCACATAAATCTGACGGTCAAAACGCCCTGCTCGCATCAAAGCCTTGTCCAAAATATCCGCACGGTTTGTTGCTGCCAGTACAATTACATTCGTATGTGTGCCAAAGCCGTCCATTTCCGTAAGTAATTGATTTAATGTGTTTTCTCGCTCATCATTGGCTCCTGTAACATTATTTTTACCACGAGCTCTCCCTATGGCATCAATCTCATCTATAAAAATAATCGCAGGTGATTTTTCTTTCGCTTGTTTGAACAAATCACGCACACGCGAAGCCCCTACTCCTACAAACATTTCCACAAAATCAGAACCCGAAAGTGAGAAAAAAGGTACTTGTGCCTCACCTGCTACTGCTTTTGCCAAAAGCGTTTTTCCTGTTCCTGGAGGACCTACAAGCAATGCTCCCCTCGGAATTTTACCTCCTAAGGAGGTATATTTATCAGGGTTTTTCAAGAAATCTACAATTTCCTGTACCTCTTCCTTAGCTCCTTCCAAACCTGCTACATCTTGGAACGTAACACGAACTTCTTTTTTCTCATCAAAAAGGCGAGCTCTTGACTTCCCGATACTGAAAATCTGTCCGCCACCACCACCGCCGCCTGCCATCCGACGCATCACAAAAATCCATATTCCTATGAAAAGAATAAACGGAAGAATTGTTAATAACACATCGGTTAAAAAATTCTGCTGTGTTTTATTTTCGCGTGTAGTGGTCAAATTATTTTCTTGTACTATTTGGTCAAAACGATTTTCGAAATTGCTCAAATCTCCCAATTCGAAATGATATTGAGGCACTTCATTTTGAGCTGTTGCATTTTGAAGCACTCCTGTACTCGGCTTAACATCCTTATGTTCTTCCTTATTTAAAGCATCTTGCGTTAGGTACACATTAGCTTCTTTTCGATTGACAATCACTGTCTTCTCAATATCGCCATTACGCAAAAATTCTTCGAACTTTGATTGAGGAATCTCCTTTGGCTGATTCCATAACCCGTCCGAAAACAAATTGAAGCCTAATATAACGGCTATCAATATGGCGTAAATCCAATATGCTGAGAATCGAGGTCTATTTGATTTATTTTCTGACATATTCTTAATAGTTGGTTTCTATATTTATAAATTTGGCATCGCCCCACAATCCTTCGATGTCATAATGTTCGCGAATTCTTTTCTGGAAGATATGTACCACAACATCTACATAATCAATCAAAATCCACTCTGCATTACTCTCCCCTTCTACGTGCCAAGGTTTTATGTGTCCTTCTGCTTGGCTAACTGTTTTTTGGACAGCCCCCGCAATGGCGTTTACTTGTGTATTTGATGTACCATTACACAATATGAAATAATCACACACCGTGTTCTCTATCCCACGTAAATCCATAATGGTAATATCATTTCCTTTTACTTTTTCGATACCAGCTATGATATTGCTAATCAGCTGATTTGATGTAACTTCTTTATTTACTGTCATTCTATACTTTGTAAATTAACTTTTAATAGGCAAAAGCCTCATTCGTAACAAACTGCAAATATAATACTTTAAACGTGATTTCAGCGAAAAACACAAAAATATATTTTTCACATCATAATATTTTATTTTCAGAAAGATATTTACTCGCAACATAAAATGTACCAAAACTACTTAAACGCCTACTTTTAATAACAAAACCGACAAATCAGCATACACACCTGCCGAAATGTCAGATTTTAATTCTGCGAAAGGGTTCTTTTCCTTCGATGGAAAGAACAAAAAAATGAATCAATCCAAAAAATAAATAAGGACGGTATTACTTCCCGTCCTTACTGCTTAGTTGCTGATTTTTACCCTTTTTTTGTGATAATCCCTAAGGCTTCAAGGTCTTGACTTTTTGAGAAAACAACTTTGGCATACGCTACAAACTCGCTATACTGCGGATAAAGCTCATCGAAGAACTTATCACGAGATTCGGTCGCTTTTTGAGCTTCGGCAGTCTCTTTTTTCTGGCTTTCTTTCAAAGCAATGATTTCCGAGAGCTTACTTTGTACGGCTTTGAGGTCTTCCTCTTTGATGTTGATTTGTTGCAATTTGGTTATAAACGCTGGGTTTTTAAGCAGTTGCGAATAGAAATTCCCTACCTGCACAAGCCAATCGCTGTACGCCGTCTTTCTCTTACCCGCAAAATCAAGCGAAGCACTTGCCAAGGTATCGCCCTTAAAAAGAATTTTGCAAAAAGCCAAATGCTTCGTATACAAATCATTGATTTCTGCAAACTTTTGGTCAAACTTCTGGGTTTCGGCGTATTGCTGGGCATATTCCGTCTTCTGAATTTGGTGCAGTTCTTCCAAACGGACTACTTTTGCTAGAAGCTCGTCCAATTTTTCAGTCGTATAGCCCAGTACACTTACTTGCTCCTGAATATTAGGCAATTTTCCATTAGAAAATACCAATCGCATCTTCTGAATCCATTCCTCCATCGAGATTCTTTTCTTTTTACTCGAATTTTGTGTGTTATTCTCTTCCATAAACCAACTTATTTAAATATTATACAATAATTTTACTATTTTTCAAGATAAAACACTCGGAACAAATGGGTTTT
>JAUNHN010000014.1:23261-28303 GCA_030523915.1 Capnocytophaga sp.
AATATTCATTTGTTATAGGTAATTATTGATTTGTCCTTGGTAAAAATCCGTTTGTTACAGATATAAGTTCAAATGTTATCGGTTATTATTCATTTGTTTTACATCTGAAAATAGTTGTAGCAAATAATTTTTAATAAGTTACCAATATTACCTGATATGTTTGCAGCAATATCCGTGCCTTACATAGTAAAAACTCAAAAAGTTATTCATAAAATGCTGTTAATACCTATCATAATTGGATTTTTTCAGAAAAAAACAGCACGTACATTACTTTTGCAGACTGCATTCACATACCTTGCTGTACGGGGCTTCGCCCACACTCTTCACGGTGCGGACTATGTATGTAAGAGCCTTGTGTTTTATCAGGCTCGACGCTGCTTGTAAGGCTTCGACTCCACCCTATAAGGCTTCGACTCCGCTCAGCCTGACAGATACACAAAAAAAGAGCGAAATTTCTTTCACTTATACAATTTCACACAAAAAAAGGGCGAAAAATATTTCGCCCCTACTATTGCCTATTGCCTAACCCCTATTGCCTACTTAGAAAGATACATCTTTCTTCGGGCGTAAAGCTCGTAGAACTGGTCGTCTTTGAGGTTTTCTATGAAAAGAATGCTTTCGCCTGTGGATTTCATCTCGGGACCTAAGGCTTTATTCACATTTGGGAATTTGTTGAACGAAAATACGGGTTGCTTTATCGCATATCCGCTGAGTTGGGGGTTGAAATCAAAGTCGGCAACCTTTTTCTCGCCCAGCATTACCTTCGTGGCATAATTCACATACGGCTCTTGGTAGGCTTTGGAGATAAAAGGCACGGTACGAGACGCCCGCGGATTGGCTTCAATGATATAAACCAAGTCATCTTTTATCGCAAACTGAATATTTATCAGCCCCACCGTTTTCAGGGCTACGGCTATCTTGTGCGTATGGTCTTTTATCTGTTGTAGCACAAATTCGCCCAAGTTAAACGGCGGCAGCGTAGCGTTACTATCGCCCGAATGCACCCCACAAGGCTCAATATGTTCCATTATACCTATAATATATACATTTTCGCCATCGCAAATCGCATCGGCTTCGGCTTCTATCGCTCCGTCTAAGTAATGGTCGAGCAAAAGTTTGTTATTGGGGATTTTACGAAGCAAATCTACCACCGTTTCTTCCAATTCTTGCTTGTTGATAACGATTTTCATTCCCTGACCACCCAATACATACGACGGACGCACCAAAAGCGGAAAGTCAAGTTCGTCTGCCAACTTCAAAGCCTCGTCGGCGGTCTCTGCCACACCGAATTTCGGATACGGAATGCCCATATCTTTCAGCAAAGTAGAGAAACGCCCGCGGTCTTCTGCCAAATCCAACGCATCAAAGCTCGTTCCGATGATTTTAATGCCGTATTTATGGAGTTTTTCGGCGAGTTTTAGGGCTGTTTGTCCGCCTAATTGCACAATAACGCCTTCGGGTTTTTCGTGCTGAATGATGTCGTAGATGTGTTCCCAGAAAACAGGCTCGAAGTAGAGCTTATGTGCCGTGTCAAAATCGGTAGAAACCGTTTCAGGATTGCAATTTATCATTATCGTTTCGTAATCGCATTCGGCAGCAGCCAAAACGCCGTGTACGCAACAGTAATCAAACTCAATTCCCTGCCCGATGCGGTTAGGTCCCGAGCCTAACACCACTACTTTGCGGCGGTCGGAAACTACGCTATCGTTGGCGATGTACTTTTTGCCGTCAGCCGTTTGTATTTCGGCTTCAAAAGTGGAGTAATAATACGGAGTTTGGGCTTTAAACTCGGCAGCACAAGTATCCACGAGCTTGAAAACGCGTTTTACACCCAATTCTTCTCGTTTGTGATGCACTTCGCTCTCCCAACAACCGAGCATATGAGCGATTTGTCGGTCAGAAAAGCCTTTTTGTTTGGCTTCGAGCAATAAATCCTTCGGAAGGGACTCTATTTTATAGGTAGAAATCTCTTTTTCGAGAGCAAAAAGTTCTTCGTATTGCTTCAAAAACCACATATCAATCTTCGTGATTTCGTGAATACGCGAAAGCGGAATGCCCATCGCAATAGCATCGTAAATCACAAAGACTCTGTCCCAACTTGGGTAGGTTAATTTCTCAATAATTTGGTCGTAATTGGTGTAACCTTTGCCGTCTGCCCCTAATCCATTGCGTTTAATTTCAAGCGATTGCGTAGCTTTGTGTAAGGCTTCTTGAAAAGAACGACCGATGCCCATTACTTCGCCTACGGATTTCATTTGTAAGCCGATAGTACGGTCAGAACCCTCGAATTTATCAAAATTCCAACGCGGAATTTTCACGATTACATAATCCAAAGTCGGTTCAAAGAGTGCCGAAGTGGATTTGGTAATTTGGTTTGAAAGTTCGTCCAACGAATATCCGATAGCCAGTTTGGTAGCAATCTTGGCAATTGGGTAGCCCGTAGCTTTGGACGCCAATGCCGATGAACGCGACACCCTTGGGTTGATTTCAATGGCGATGATGTCTTCTTTTTCATCGGGCGAAACGGCAAACTGCACATTACAACCTCCTGCAAAGTCGCCAATGCTTCGCATCATCTTGATTGCCATATCACGCATACGCTGGAAAGTGCGGTCGGAAAGGGTCATCGCAGGAGCTACCGTGATGGAGTCGCCCGTATGGATTCCCATCGGGTCCATATTCTCAATAGTACAGATGATAACCACATTATCGTTCTTATCGCGGAGGAGTTCCAGCTCGTATTCCTTCCAACCCATTAAGGCTTTGTCAATCAGCACCTCGTGAATGGGCGATGCTTCCAGTCCGCGTGTGAGGAGCGTGTCAAAATCTTCTTTTTTGAACACGACAGAAGCTCCCGTTCCACCCAAAGTAAAAGACGGACGGATAACTAACGGAAAACCGAACTTTTGGGCGATTTCTTTTCCTCGAAGGAAGGAGTTCGCCGTTTCGGACGGAGCCATCGGAATCCCGATTTTGTCCAACAAGATGCGGAATTTCTCACGGTCTTCGGTAATTTGAATGGCATCAATATCCACCCCGATAATTTCCACCCCGAAATCTTTCCAAATTCCTTTTTCGTCAGCCTCAATACAGAGGTTTAACGCAGTTTGCCCGCCCATAGTGGGGAGAACAGCGTCAATTTCTGGGTGTTTTTTAAGAATTTCGACGATGGATTTGGTTGTTAGGGGCATCAAATAGACGAAATCCGCCATAGAGGGGTCTGTCATAATGGTAGCTGGGTTGCTGTTGATAAGCACGGTTTTGATGCCGTCTTCTCTGAGCGACCTAAGCGACTGCGAACCCGAATAATCAAACTCGCACGCCTGCCCAATAATGATAGGTCCTGAACCTATCAACAATACGCAATTTAAATCTTTTCGCTTTGGCATAGCTTATATTTTTCTGCTGTTATTTTTTGAAATTATAATTTATTTTTTCCAAATTTTCAATGCTTCTTCGTAAAGGAAATTCGCTCGTTTTTGAATTTCTTCTTCATTCCATTGTTCCAATTCCAAATATGGAATCAAAGTTTTAATTCCTGATGAATAAAGTTTTAATCCTCCTTTTTTATCTTTCCCTTTTTTCTTGGTTTTCCAATTCGCATCTCGGATTGATGAATTTAAAGACTGCGTAATAATAGCAAGATTACCAAGAGTGAGCAATTTCCAATTTCTAAAATCTCTTTTTTCTTTATCGTTTATTTTTCCCCAATTATTTTCCCACTTTTTAGGCATTAAATGTTCTAATGAATATTTTGAAATTCCTAAAAGACGAGTACTATCTCTTTCATTTCTGAGTTTAGATTCTATAAAATAAAGAATTCCTGCTGATTGTTTATTGATAAGAGTGGCTTCATCAAAACCTTCTTTCAATTTATTATTATTAGGGAAGGAATTTATTAAACCTTCTTGACTTTCAAAGAAATCTATGAATTTTTGTTTTGATAGAATTTCATTTTGAATAAGTCTATCTGTAAAAAGTTGGTTGTAATTTTTTGTATCTGCACGTATTACCATTCTACGCATTAGATAACTTTCTAATACCTCAAAAAGTTCATTCTGTTGAACTTGGCTATTTTGCGTATTTTTAAGTACATACAAAACATAAGGAATAAGTGTTGAAGTCTCTAACCCAAAAATAATTGCATTTATCCTTTCTATTCCAAAATCAGCGGTTAATTCTTGCTCGATGATTTCGTAATTAAAATTCTTACCAAATAATTCTGCGTATATCTTTATTTCTTCGAGAATGTCTTTTTTATCAACTGAATAATTTTTTATAAAATTTTTATACGAATCAAAAAGAGTCTCTACTTTTGAAAATTCTATTTTATCCTCTGTTTTTACTTTTAATGAAGGTTCTTGAATTTTAATTTGTAAGTATGCCCAAAAAAATAAATCAATAAATGTTCTACGAATTCTACCAGTTGTTATTTCTTTATCCCAGTATTTTTTAGTTTCATCATCAGTTTCAAAAATATTTTCCCAATATTTTTTATATAAATCTTCCTCTTCTCTATTGAAAAAATAATTTTTTAATAGTTCAGCTGTTGTTAATTTTACACCGAGAGAATTTATCGTATCAAAAATTTGCTGTTCATCTTCTCTTTCATCAAGGTCAATACCCACAAATAATACATTTGAAAGAATTTTATTAAAATCTAATTTATCAGGATTTAGATGTTCCTTAAAATAAGAATATGCCGAAGTTACATTATCATCTCCCGATATGTCTTCTAATACTTTCAAATCTAATATTTTATTAAAAGCCTTTATATCATTATGGTTATGCCACAACGCAATATCATTATTTATCAATTTAAAAACTCTTTCAAATCGACTATCTTGATTTGTTTTCAAACAAAGTACTTTAAAAAATATGTTCAAAGTAGTAAGTCTCTGTTGCCCATCTATTACGGTTCTTTTATCTCCTGTTCCGCTTCCTGTTTGAGTAGGTTGTTGTTTTAAAATGACTGAACCAAGAAAATATGGTTTATTTTCATTGCTTACATATTCCATATCTTCCAAAAGTCTTTGCCATTG
>JAUNHN010000173.1 GCA_030523915.1 Capnocytophaga sp.
GTTAGTTTTTCAAATAATTTTGAGGCAAAAAACACACTTTTTCACGAATGCAAAGATACGAAATATTATTTATTAAAAACAGTTATTATCATAAAAAATCATAAAATATTTCTTAAAGTTTCTAAACTGGTAATTTTGTATTTAGGCAAAAAAACTTTATCAATATCAAAATTTTGAGAGTGAATGTTCAACCCTTTGTCTAACAAACAAATAGAAGTCCACCCCAATTTATTAGGTGTTATGAAATCTTTTTTAGGATTATCTCCAATGTAGTAATATTCATCGATTTCATTTTCTTGGAAAATTGTAAAATTCCGTTCCTCTGGCTTTGATGAGCCAAATTCTTCTGAAATGACAATTTTGTCAAAAATAGTTTCGATACCTACCGCTTTGAGCTTGTTACGCTGTGTTATGGAACGCCCATCGGTAATAAGCCCTGTTTTATAACCTTTTGATTTACAGAGGTTAAATATTTCTGAAGCTCCTTCGTTTAGCGTTAGCGTCGGATAATGATTTCTGTAAAGTTCTAAGAGTTTTTCTTTTGAAAAATTAGGGAATTTGTGTTCTAAAAAGTTAAAAACATTTTCTCCTTTTTGGTACATATTGAACATTTCTGAAAATAAAGTTTCGTTATTTCCAGCAATGGTATGAGCGATTTCCCGATACGCCGATTTTAGGAAATCAATTTCGTAAATCAGCGTATCGTCTAAATCGAAAATGATGTATTTATTTGACATAATTATGCACTAAAACTTCGTTATCATACCGTAACATTAACAAATTGTTTTCCCAGTTGTCAAAAAATTCGATTTCTTTGTTCAGAATGTATTCGTCAATGATGTATTTAGGGTAATTAGCTCCTGCTGAATAGCTAAGCGGATATCCGCCTCCAAAGCGAGGATTTATCTCAATTCCGATAATTTTTTTTGTATCGGGATTAAAAAAGAATTGCATTGTTAAACATCCGATAGCTCCTTCGATTTTGTTTAATCTTGATTTAATGAAATTGACAATTTCATTTTTGTGAGTAACCCCTTTGTTAATTTCGCCCGCTCGTACGAAAATTCGTTTTCGAGGAACGAGACATTTGAGCTGGTGTTGCTTATCATAGTACGCATCTACGGTGTATTCATCATATAGAGCAGGGTCTATGTATTCCATAAACATCAGTTTAGGATTTGAGAGGTGAGCATCTGATAGTTCTGATATATTCTTAACTATATGAGTATTTTTACTTGAAGAACCGTCATAAGGCTTTATAAATAAAGGAAATTTTAATTTTTTTTTGTCAATGATTTTGGGAGTATTGATATTGTTAGTGCTGAAAAAAATATTTGTAAGGTATTTGTCCCTACATTTTTTCACAAAATCAGGAGACGAGATGATAGGAATAATACCATTGTCTAATAAAAAATTTTTATTTTCGGATAGTATTAATAACTCAGTATCAATAGTAGGAATTATAATTTTAATTTTCCATTTTTTGCAGATAGTGAGCAAGGTATCTATATAATTGGGATTTGTTACATTACAGACTTTTTCATAACCATCTGAAATGATACAAGCAGGAGCCAAAATGGGAGCAGAGTCAATAGTGTAAACTTTATTTTCAGAGTTTAATTTTTTTATTTCTTGTTGGAAAAATTTTACTAAGGAAACCCGTTGCCCTGCTGATGTGATGAGTATATTGTCCATATTATAATAAAAGTATTATAAAGATTACAGCCTTGTAATATCAAAAAATGATATAATCTAAATTATTTTTTAGTAAGTGATAGGGCAAATTTAGAAAAAAGATTATACAAATTATAATTTGCATAATTAATTTATCAACAATGATTTCCTTTCAAATGAATCTGTTACTTGATGACTTTCAGTGATTTATTTAATTGTAGAATAACAAATAGGAGAGTTTTGTTATTAAAACAATTTATTAAAAGTTTATCTCGTTTGTTATAGCCTTTGAAATTGCTAATAGGATAACCTTGATGATTGCACCGTTCTAAAACAGAAAGATATTTGTTTAATTCACTAAATTTTCTTCTGCTTTTAATAAAACGAATTATAGCAAAATACGTATACGATTCTTGCTTCTTTTTTAAATTGGTAAAGCTATCGGGATATGAATCAAAATTAGTGCTATCAATGATTTCACTGAATTTTTCGGCTGCGTAGAACATATCATTGTTCACTTTGTAGATACGAGCTAAATCGTTACTTCGTAGTGTAGATACGGTACTTTTGTTATAATTATAGACTTCGTTTTTGTAAATATGCCCTTTTTTTACTCTTAGTAAAAGTAGCGTGGTGAAAATGACATCTTCACATAAACGCCCCGCCTCAAAATAAAGATTTTTCGCAGTTTCTTTACTAAAAATAAACCAACAAGAACCATTGTGAAACGTGTGTTTACCGATGATTTCTAAACCATTTCCTTTCACTAATAGTTCCAAAGTATCAGGAGAGCCTGTTGGAATGTATCTTTGTGTGGTGTTATATGTGGCAAACCCTAAGAAGTCCAAGTTTTCTTGTTCTATAATATTCAAAAAAGTGTTTAAATATCCCGATTTTAAATAATCATCAGAGTCAATGAAATAAATATATTTTCCCTGAGCGTGGTTTATTCCTACATTTCGGGCTACGCTTTGTCCTTGATTTTCTTGGTCAAAGACTTTGATATTTTTGTATTGCTGAGATAATTTTTTGCAGACATCTAAACTTGCATCAACAGAGCCATCATTGATAAGGATAATTTCAAAATCTTCCTGAGGAATGTGTTGCTCAAAAAGGCTCAGAACACATTCCTCAAGATATTTTTCTGTGTTATACACGGGTATAATGATGGAGAGTTTCAATTATATATTATTTCTTTTTATTATTGTAAATAGATATATGATAGTTATATTCTTGTAAAATAGCCTCCCATACTACGGATTGTTCATAGCGTTCTACAATCATTCTGCGACTGTTCTGTTTTAAACGGAGATACAAGTCTTTATCTTCTATGAGTTGTTTCATTGCTTTTTGCAATGCTTTTGTCTGTTTTGAAGGTACAATTAGTCCATTTTCATTTTCTATGATTATTTCATTGCAACCATTGATATTAGAGACAATACAAGGCAATTCCATAGCCCCAGCCTGCATCACTACATTGGGGAAACCTTCACGATAACTCGGAAAAGCCAAAGCATCAGATATAGCAAAATACGGGCGAACATCTTTTTGGAAGCCTACCGATAAAATAGAAGGATTCGTTTGAATTTTCTGTAAAGTTTCCGTTTTTAACGGGTCTAACTCTTGCTCCATAGGTCCTACGAGTAATAGCTTTACATTGTTGATGTTTAGAGTAGAAAAAGCCTCAACTAATTCGTTAATTCCTTTGTCTCCGACCAACCTACCAACAAATACAAAAACAAAATCATCTGGCTGGATGCCTAATTGTTGTTTTAACTCAACTTTTTGATTTTCTGAAATTTCTGTAGGGGAGAAAAACGCTAAATCAATGCCATTGACATTTCCGTTAGCAATGACTTTCAAAGGTTTGGAGGTGATTTTGTAATTTATTAAATCTTGTTTTACTCCATTTCCTTCAGGGTAAATATTAGTTGCAGCCCAACATAATAATCTGTCCATTAGGATTAATATTTTTTGCATTATACCCGTTTGGGTAGGAAAGATAAGTCCAGTGAAAGTATGTATTCTAATAGGAACACCAGCTATTTTGGCAGCCAGCATAGATAGCAAACCAGCCTTTGGAGTAATGGAATGAACGATTGTTGGTTTTTCTTTTCTAAATAAAATCCAAAGATTCCATAAAGATTTTAAATCTTGAATAGGAGCTATTCTTCTTGCCATATTGACAGGAATGGTTTTTATTCCTTCATTTTTGGCAACTTCTTCCAAATCATTGCCTTGTGAAGAAACTCCAATAACCTCAAATCCATTTTCTGAAAAAAAGTGAAGTTGTCCCTTCAAAAGTGTTTTTAGGGACATAGGCACTGTTGATGTACGGATAAGTTTTCTTTTCATATTTCCCAAAGAGATAGATTTTTAAAAATATAACTGCTTAAACTTTTCAAAAAATAAAAGTTCCAAGAAAATTTAGTATTTTTGTTTTGCTAACAACATAATAATCAAGGAACATTGGGCAAAGGTACAATTAAAAAATAGATTTTACTGCATTTGAGTAAAGGAAAAAGAGGTTTTTCAATCAAAATTTGATTTTACAATTATTATTTTACTGATTTTCAAATGATTAAAAACAGGTTGCCAATGGCGTGAGTTACCCGTTCAACTCTATTCCAAGGA
>JAUNHN010000174.1 GCA_030523915.1 Capnocytophaga sp.
ATAAATTCGTGATATTCATGATGAAATAAAACTGCAAATAAGTATATTTTTTCAGAAAATTTATTAGTAATTTATACGCTAACTAATTTTAGTCTATCTATTAGTAAAAAAAAAAGAAAAGATTGTCTTTTTAAAAACAACCTTTTCTATTATCAACTCAAACCTTATATTTTTTACAATTCCGTTACCGCAGGTTCGTTTGCCAATGGTACAAACCGAGCCTTCAAGTTTGGTTCTGGCATATCAGCATCTAACGGATACATTGGGCGTTGAATGTTTTTGTAAGGCAATCGCAGTAAATCTTGGTCTACTCCACCTGGGGTGAGAGCCATTACCCAACCTTTACGCATATTGTAAAGCTCTGGTACTAAGTATCCTATCTTTACTACTAAAATATCCGTCTCTCGGGGGTTCAATCCTAACTCTGTAAAATAGCGTTCTAAGTGGTAGGCTTTCCGTTTTTCGGTAATAATTACAGAAATAGAACCTGTTTTTACTACTACAATCGTATTTCCTTTTTCATCTTTCTCTATGGCAGTAATTTTTCCTGTTATACGCACTGGTGGAGCATATCGGTCATCTACTCGAGCTCCTGCAAGGGCATCTATCTTCCCTCCTATCCCAATTTCCGTAGCTTTTTTTACAAATTCCGCATCAGGGATAGAAGCATAAATCACACTTTTGCCGTTTTCTGACTTAAATTCAGGGCGTTTTAAGAGTTCGGTAAGCGTCCACGTAACATCGCCTGCCCCTCCTGCCGTTGGGTTATCGCCCATATCACTGATGATAAAGGGTTTTTCAGTACTTGCTAAGGCTTGTGAAAGACATTCATCTAAGTATGCCGTTGGTGCTACAAATTCAAACTTTTCGCGTACGTCCCAAAAGTGTTTTGCTAAGGTTTCCGCAGCTTTCTCTACGGATTCCTTATCATCGCCATAGGTCATTATAACTCCGTGATTGCGTTTTTCGTCTGCCCAAGGGTATGACATCCAAATAGAAGCATCTATCACCTTATCGCCATCAATTACACTCGGAATTTGCCCATATAAACTTTTTGCAGGTTCTATTCGTGTGCTTGTTTTTTCACCTGGGAGCAAAATAGGCACTGGTATCCACGCCTTATATGCAGGTTTTCCTTTACCGCTTTCTATTCTGTCTATCAGATTTACCAATGCTCGTTTTTTAGAAATCATTGCATCTTCGTGCGGAGCAAGTCGGTAGCAAGTAATCATATCTATATTTTGAGCTAAGCGAGGTGAAACGCTTCCGTGCAAATCCATACAAGACGACACCAATACTTCATCGCCAATTACTTCACGAATGCGAACAATAAAATCCCCTTCAGGGTCTTCTAAGCCTTGTACGCTCATCGCTCCGTGAATATCAAAGAAAAGTCCGTCAATAGGCAATGACTTTTTAAGCATTTCGAGCGTTTGATTTACCATTTTTTCATATACTTCGCGTTTTACGATACCGCCAGGCATTGCGTGAGTGCGAAGTGTTGGTTTCCATTCCGCTCGTTGTATTACACCCGAATCAGGAACAAAAAAATTGTAATACGAAAAAATACTATCGCCTATACGCAACGGAAAAGCATCTTCGTCAGAAACTGCGGGCGAAAATGTGCTTGATTCAATCGCAATACCTGCAATGGCTATGCGAGGTAGCTTTTTTTCTGTTTTTTGGTTACATCCCACAGAACTTAACAATCCTATGGCGAGAAATGTGTAAATTATGCGTTTCATAACTATTATTTTTGATTAATAACTGTACAAAAATAAAAAATAAAAATGATTAAACCAAAATATTTATCTTAATTTAACTTATATATTTGTCATATAATCTGAAAAACAAGTATAAATTCATTTTAAAAATATTCAGCTCAAAAGTCTTTAAAAGTTCACTTTTTTTCATATCTTTGGACAACTAATTTTAACTGAAAGAAAAATATGGTAAGAAAACTATTTTTGACACTGTGCATGCTAATAAGTATAAACATACATTCGCAGGATAACAAACAAAAAGACAACAGATTAGACTGGTTTGAAAAAGCTAAATTAGGAATTTTCATTCATTGGGGATACTATGGAGTAAATGGCATTACTGAATCTTGGTCTATGTATCACAAGCGTATTTCACACGCTGATTATTTAGCTCAGGGAAAGCACTTTACTGCTACTAATTACAACCCTGATACGTGGTTAGACCTTTTTGAAAAAATAGGTGTTAAATACGTGATTTTGACCACAAAACATCACGACGGAGTAGCTTTATGGGATACAAAATACAGCACACTTAGCACAATGAAACACGCTGCTGCCAAGAAAGATTTACTTGTCCCATTTGTAGAAGCTGTCCGAAAGAAGAATATGAAATTAGGATTCTACTACTCATTATGTGATTGGTCGCATCCTGATTATAAGCCAGTTACCTTCGAACGTATTAAAAATATTCATAAATTCTATCCACAGAAAGGACAAAAAAACCTTGATGCATGGGAGCGTTTTGTTAAATTTAATTTCAACCAATTAGAAGAACTAAGCAAGTACAAACCTGACCTTTATTGGTTCGATGGTGATTGGGAACACAAAGCCGAGGAGTGGAAATCAGCAGAAATCAAACAAAGTCTCCTGAAATGGAATCCACAAGTGATTGTAAATTCACGACTTAATGAATATGGCGATTACAAAACCCCCGAACAAGGCGTACCTATAGTTCGTCCCGAAGGAGCTTGGGAATTCTGTATGACGATGAACGATAACTGGGGTTATTTTCCGTCAGATACGAACTACAAACCCATTTCGCAAATCGTACGTACGTTTGTTGAGGTTATTTCGTCAGGCGGAAATCTGTTACTGAATATCGGTCCCAAACCTGATGGAAGTATCGCTGCCGAGCAAGTAGAACGTTTGGAAGCTCTCGGAGCGTGGATCAAAAAACATAAAACTGCTGTGTATGATACCCAAGCAGGTTTGCCTTACGGACATTTTTACGGACCTACAATGTTAAGCGATGACCATAAAAAGATTTATTTATGCTTGTTCGACACTCCGAAAAATTACATTCAGCTAAAAGGTATTCAAACCAAAGTGAAATCTATCAAAGTATTAGGAAGCGATGAAAACCTTACTTTTGAACGTAACGGAGGAGCTGTTTGGAATAATATCCCTGGAATATTACGAATTTCTGTGCCTTCGGAAAGCTCTCTCGACCCTTATGTAACCATCATAGAAGTAGAATTAGAAGATAAACTCGTACTATACCGCGGACACGGAAACGCTGTGGAACTCAATATGTAATCAGATTTTTTTCAAATCTTCTATGGTTCGAATCGGGTTTTCCGAATTAAAAATAAAACTGCCTGCCACCAATACATCAGCCCCTGCTTCAATGAGTTGGCGGGCATTTTTATTACCTACTCCCCCATCAACTTCGATTAATGCCTCAGAACCATTCTTGAGAATTAATTCTTTTGCTCGACTGATTTTTTTGTACGTATTTTCAATAAAAGATTGACCACCAAAACCTGGATTTACACTCATAATAAGCAATAAATCAACATCTTGAATAATATCTTCCAAAACAGAAATAGGTGTATGCGGGTTTAGTGCCACTCCTGCTTTCATTCCTTCGTTTTTAATAGCTTGAACAGTACGATGCAAATGGGTACAAGCCTCATAATGAACCGTTAGTATCTCACTCCCTAATTTTTTGAACGTACCGATGTATCGATCTGGGTCTATAATCATCAAATGAACGTCCAAAGGCTTCGTTGCGTGTTTGTTAATTGCCTCAAGCACAGGCATTCCGTAAGAAATATTCGGGACAAAAACCCCGTCCATAATATCAATATGAAACCAATCGGCTTGACTTTGGTTTACCATTTCCACATCACGTTGTAAATTACCAAAATCAGCAGCTAAAATAGAAGGTGCTAAAATCATTTTTCTTAAAAAAATTTAATTCGGTGGCTAAAATACAAAATTTATCCGAACAATTACCTACTTCTACCTATTATTCCTTATTTTTTTAAGACCAATAACAGCAGCATAACCCCTCTTTCGCAACAAATTATTTCGCAAATCTCCCCTATGTATGTAGCTCATTTACAAAACAGATTCGGTTAAAACTATATTCCCGAAGAGATTTAGTTTATGGATTTTGAAAAGATGAAGGTCATGCAAAAGTATTTTTATAATAAACCTTTTTCAAACCAAAATACTATCACAATTATCTATATTTCTTTATAAAAATTGTAGCTACTTTTCGTTTTATTCTACGAAGAAAATTTAATTTTTAATCTA
>JAUNHN010000175.1 GCA_030523915.1 Capnocytophaga sp.
ACAGCGGATTAGGGCAAAGGTAAAATTTTTTTGCCAATTTGTAAATAGTTCGTACCTTTGCAACATTGAGTTACAACGCAAAAGAAGTAAATTCAATGAAATTAGTTCCGTTACTAAATCGTTACCTTATTATATTTGAAAATAGATAACTATCTAAAAATTAATAGATTGTACAGATATTTTCATTTCCTTAGATGAAAAGAACCAAAAATCAAGATGAAAACCTATTTTAAATTTGGATTAAACCAATCATCGGCACGGTCAAAGAGAAGTTGCCAGAGCGTTCTGTCTGTTAGGTGAAAGCGTGCCGTGAGCGTCATTCCTTTACTGATGATTCCTTGATAACCATTTTTTAATTGCAGATGGCTTTTTTCCATCAAGCAACGTACTTTAAAAAGCCCCTCACCTGTTTGCTCATTAATTTGTATGTTTTGGTCAATGTCAGACACGAAGCCGTCAAGTAAGCCCCACTGATTGTAATTATACGTATCTATCTGAAAACGAACATTTTGTTCTGGTCGGACAAATCCTATGTCTTTGGGCGAAACCATACATTCTGCGATAAGATTTTGCTGCGAAGAAATGGAAGCAATAAGCTGTCCCGAAGCAACAAACCCACCTGAACGTATGCCGTTATAATTCACTATTCTACCCGAAATAGGAGCCGTAAGCACATAGTTTTTCTGCTCTTGCCCCAAACGCTGACGCTCGGAAAGTAGCGTTTGTATTTTACGCTCTGTTTCTACACGCTGTGTTTGCCAATGAGCTGTTTGCTCTTCTTGTGCGTTACGTAACTGACGCTGAAGCTCTTCGTGGCGATAGAAAATCTTTTCGTGGTCTGCACGAGCTATTACCCCTTTTTCAAAAAGAATATTTCCTCTGTCCAATTCTTTTTGAGCTAAGGAAAGCTGAGCTTGGAGCTGAGCCAATTTTTCCCGAAAAGCAAAAAACTCCTGCTGTACTTGCCTTGTTTGTAAATTTCGGGAATTTCCTGCTGTGATGAGGGATAAATCTGCGAGTTGAGCTTCAAAATCAGTAATTTGTACATCAAGTAGCTGTCTTTGCGTATCCAGTATTTCGGTGGTAATGACCAGCAATGTATCTCCTTTTTGGACGGCTTGGTTATTATGGGTAATATGATTTTGTACCACCCTACCCACCGCCGAAGCCGTGATTTGCGTGTCTTCAAAAGCCGAACGCACCACACCCCTTGCCGATACCGAAATAGGCACTTTAACAAGTGGCAACGCTATAAAAACGCTGATGATTAAAATTAAAACAATTATGTAAATAGGGTGTTTAGGCATAATTTTATTTTTTCAAGGCATAAATAAGCCCCATTTGCATTTTAAAATCACTATCCAAAGCCATATTCTGAGGAATAAAACCTTCGGTCTTGGCTAAAAAACCAAAATTCAAAAATAACGACTGCTTTTCTTTCTGAAAAAATTTATACGCTACATTCAAAGAAAATCCTATACCTAAATCACTTTCCTTAGTTGTGAAATCTAATTCTTTGGGTTGAGACCAGATATCTAATGAACTATTCATCAAGAATTTATTCGACAACTTATAATTATGTAAACGTAATCCTCCTCCTAAAAAAAAGTTACTTTTATTAAAATATTCAGATAGATGAAAATTTAATTTTAAATTTTTATTGGTTACTAAATAATATATATCTTGTCGGAAAAAATCTCCAAAGGGAGCAAGAGAATATGATAAATTAAAACTTATTTTATTCCCATTTTTAAGTGTAAAATTTCTTATAGCTAATAAATTAGGATTAATCAAATTAGCTAATGAAAACCAAGCCATTCGCTTAGCATATCTTTTTTCTTCATAATTAAGGTCATTCAATTTTGTATATCTATAAAAATTAGGTTCATTAGGCTTGTATAAATGCCTAATCATTCCCCAAATATCATGACCTACAATATCAAGCTCCAACTCAGGTACATTACTCTCATCTATACTATATCTTGGAGCTAAGTATGTCGAAAAAAAATAACTTAAAACACCCGCATATCGCATTACCATATCACCATAAACATACTTTGTTTCTTCCTCTTCAAAAGAAAGTTTTGTAGTTAAACTATTTAAATAACAAATATCACTTTCAAGTCCTGCTGTATGAAGACGAATATATGTAGGTAAATTTTCTTCTCGTAGAGTTATTAATGTTTGATTACTTACGCCTGTTACTTTTGCTATAAGCCTTTTATCAAAAATAGGCTCTGATACAGCACCTATGTTATTTGCCGATAGTACTGACCGATGCCCTTCTTCGTGAGTTATTGGAATTAATAATAATCCTGACAAAATACTTGACCAAGTAAAATAACGAAACTCACTTTTTTTATCTGTAACAACAATTTCTGCTAATAATCTATTTGCATTTTGAACAAACTCACTACTTTGCCTCATAGTAATCATACGACTTCCTTCAAAAAAAGGAAATTCATAATACTTTTCTTGACTAAAAGAATTAATATTAATGAATAAAAATAATACAAGTAAAAATATATAATTCATAAACAACTCTATCTCAAAATCAATACAATCACTATTTACAACAAAGAAATTCGATTTACAACTCAAATCATAATTAAGGTAAACATTAGAACACCATACAATTGAGTATGTAAATCGAATTTTTATTGTTCTTGTCTAAAAAATTTATTTAGACCCCTCTACTGCTTCATATATTACGCTTCCTAAAGCAACGCCTACTACAATTCCTACAATGAACCAAAGTATGCCTCCTTCTGTCTTTCTCATCTCTTCAACAGAAAGTTCTTGTAGCCCTATGTTTTTCAATTTTTCAGTATTCATAACTATATTCTTTTATTTTTTATTATACCTGACTTTTTTTCGCACGATTAGCTATCGCTGCAATTACACCTATAATGAGTCCTATAAAGAAAAGACCTGCGTCTCCCCCATTAACTTTTTTTAATTCAAATGGACTAAGCTCAACTAAATTTGTATTTTTTGTAATCATTCAAAATTAAACATTTTTTTTTCTGAAAAATACGTTCTGTTTTCTTTTTATAGTTGTTATTTTCGAAATGAAAGTTTTAGGCACAATGGCAAATAGAAAAAGTTATGGCTTTACAACAAAAGGAGGATTATCACGAATTAAAATAGGGCGTTTGTGCGGTGGATAAACATCTAACGGCACTATGTTTCCTATAATAAAAGTTCCTCCCTCTATACTGCGAAGTTCCTTAGCACTAAGTGTTTCTACTTCTTTTTTGTTTATTTTTTTCATTTTATTCTTTATATCTTATTGTAGCCTATTTAATAAATAGGCTACAATAAACAATTAATAAGCTATCATTCTACTATCTCGTTATCCAATAGATAAACTCTCCTACTGACTTTCCGAATTTGAAAATAAAAAATATTGACAAAAACACGGCTACCGTAAGTAACAATTTGTTTTCAAATATTACTTCTTTTAATTGTAATATAAATTCTTTCATACCAGAATTTTTAATGAGTAGCATAATAGATAAACTCTCCTGTTGCTTTTCCTGCCTCATAAATAGCAACACAAGCTGCCGCCGCCGCTCCTATAGCTAATAATACAGGATGAAAAGCTCCTCCTTCTATTTCCTTTAACTCATCAAAAGTTAATGACTTAATACCTTTTTGCTCTTCTTCTGTATTAAATACAAAATTTGCAAGTCCTTTTTTTTGAACACCATTGTTTAATTGTAATGCTAAATTCATATTCTTTCTATTTTTTATTATATTATTATTTTACTTAGCAGCATCTTCTGCCGATCTATAACCAGCATATGCTCCTGCTGCAAAAATCACACATGCAACAACTACACATGCCACTACCCCCCAAGCAACTCCTCCCTCAGTTTTTCTGAGTTCTTGTTCATTTAACGCTTCAAAATCTGAAAATTTTAAAGTCTTTGGTTCCAAGTTTAATGTCTGTTTCATTGTTAATTCTTTTTAAATTAATAAATCATTTAAAGTTGTGGTTTCCCGTCAGCTTTATCCAAAAAATCTATAATTGCTTTAATGGCATTATAGAGCTTTTTGATGTTACTGCCTCCTTCAACCATTCTTAGCTCTTGCTCATCAAGAACTACTAAATTTGATTTTTCCATTTTAGAAAAATTTTTAATTAAACAAATTTTTAAAAAATCTAAAAACTACATTGTACAATCGTGTTTTGTTGGAGCAAA